>JAYUYE010000645.1:0-3847 GCA_043752985.1 Myxococcales bacterium | reverse complement strand
TCCAGTCGGTGGCACAGAAGGCGCTGCAGACCGGCCTGCGCGGCGTCGACAAGCGTCACCATGTCGGTCGTCCGGCGCGCACGCTCAAGGCCGACAAGGTCACCGACGAGGTCGCGCGGCTCGCGAAGCGGCTGCCGACGGGTGGACCGAAGGCGAAGAACATCTACGAGGCCGTCGTCGTCGAGGTGTTTGATGACGATCAAGAAGTGGTCGTCGACCTCGGCGACTGGAAGGCCGCGCTCGTGCTCGGCACGCCGGAGGATGCGCGGTTCAATCCGCCGGTCGACGAGATCATGAAGAAGCCGAGCGAGCGGTTCAAGCCGGGCGACGTCGTCGAGGTGACCCCGATCCATTCGGATCTGGTCGCGGCAGCCACGGGAGACGAGAGCGACAACAAGAAGAAGAAGCCCGCGGGAGCCAAGCACGCGAAGTATCGCGTCGCATTTCCGCCGGCCCCCGAGGGCGCGGTCGTGATCATCGATATCAAGACCCGCAAGGTCCGCGCGCTGGTCGGCGGCTACGCATCGAAGGTCGCGGGGTTCAATCGCGCGACGATGGCGAAGCGCCAGCCGGGCAGCTCGTTCAAGCCGTTCGTGTACGGCGCGGCGATCGACTCCGGCCAGTTCACGGCGGCCTCGGTGGTCAACGACGCACCCGAAGTGTTCGACCTGTGGAAGCCGAAGAACTACGAGGGCGGCAGGTTCGAGGGGCCGGTGCTCCTGCGCTACGCGCTCGCGAAGTCGATCAACACCGTCGCGATCCGGATCACCGACACGATCAAGCCCGCGGTGATCGCAGCGTTCGCGAAGAGGATGGGCATCCACAGCACACTGCCCGCCGAGCTGTCGCTCGCGCTCGGTTCGGGTGAGGTCACGCCGCTCGAGATGACGAACGCGATCGCGACGTTTGCCGCCGGTGGGATCGCCGCGCCGCCGCGGTTTGTCGACGCGATCGACGGCAAGCTGACGCCCGCTTCCAAGGGCGAGCAGGTGCTGCGCTCCGAGGTCGCGTACGTGATGCTCAACATGATGCAGTCGGTGGTCACCGAGGGCACCGGACACCTCGCGGCCAAGCTGAAGATTCCGGTCGCGGGCAAGACGGGCACGTCGAACGATGGCCGCGACGTGTGGTTCATGGGCCTGACACCCGACTACGCGATCGGCGTCTGGATCGGCTATGACGACAACCGCTCGCTCGGCAAGGGCGAGACCGGCGGGACCACGGCAGTGCCGGTGTTCGTGGACGTCGTCAAGGGTATGAACCTGACCGCGAAGAACTTCTCGAAACCGGCGAAGGTCGTCGAGGTGTCGATCGACAAGAAGAGCGGCCTGTTGTCTCCCGAGGGTGCACCGAAGGGCTCGATGCGATCCGAGGTGTTCATCGAGGGCACCGCGCCGACCGAATTCGCGCCGATGCCCGACGAGGTCACCACCGACAACGCCGTCACTGGCGAGTACGCCGATTAATGATGCGCGGCGCCGCTCTGCTCGGCGCGGTGCTGCTTGTCGGTCCGGCAGACGCGCAACCGCGGGACGACTACTTCGAGCGCCTGACGGTCGCGGTCCGGACCGGGCTGGAGGACGCCGTCGTCGCACGCGCGCCGAAGCTCGTGCCACCCGTGCCGATCCGGGTCGCGTGGAAAGCTGTCCGCATCGGCTCGCTCGATCTCGGTGCTCCGCTCGTCGCGATGACGGCGGCGGATCTCGATCGCGACGGCAGGGGCGAGCTGTACGCCGTGACCTCGCGCGAGGTCATCGCCTTCGGGCTCGACGCGCGCAAGGTCAAGGAGCTCGGGCGCGTCGCGTTCACCGGCACGCTCGCCGTGCCTTCTCCGCGTGACGTCGTCGGCACCGCGGTCGTCGAGGGTGCAGAGCTCGTCGCGGGTGTCTCGTCGTGGGCGTCCGAGCTGCGCGTGGCGTGGCAGGGCAAGACGCTGGTCGGCCAGGCTGGCGCGCCTGGCTTCCTCGTCTGTGCGGGCGAACGCGCGGCGCTCGTGCCGGGCCGCAACCACTTCGGTGATCCGCTCTCGCCGATGCACGGGGTTCGTTGTCGCCGCGATCTCGTCGATGCCGAGGGCCACCCGCTGCGCGTGCGAGCGGTACTCACCGGGACGAAGCTCGAGGTCGCGGTCGAGCGCTGCTCGGCTCCCGGCGTGTGCCTGTCCGCGGCGAAGCACGAGTACAAGGACTACGGCGTGGCGTTCGAGATCGCGGATGTTGATCGCGACGGCACGCCCGAGGTGATCGTGTCCGGTGCCGGCGCGCCCGGCGATCCCGATGCGGTGAAGGTCATCGCGCTCGGCAGCGATGACAAGAAGGGCATGTTTCGCCACCGGTTCAACGGCGGCGTTGCCGGCATCGCCGTGATCGACAGCGACGGCGACGGTGCGATGGAGGTGATCGCCGCGGTCCGCCTCGTCGGCGCCACGCGCGTCGACTTGTGGAGGTTCAATTGACCCGGGCCGCGATGCTCGTGCTCGTGGCGTGCAGCACGCTCGTCCACGCGGAGAGCCGCCCGCGCTACGGCGGAACCGTCGAGGGTTCCCTGCTCGGCGCAGTGGTGACGCTCGATCCAACTCTGGCGCAGGCGCATGCCGAGCTGACCGTCGTCGAGCTCGTGTTCGACACGCTGTATCGCATTGGCCCGGCGGGCATCGTTCAGCCCCACCTCGCGATCGGCGCGCCGCAGGTCGATGCGAACCGGGTGCGGATCACGATCCGAACCGGCGTGAAGTTCCACGATGGCAGCGAGCTCACCGCCGGCGATGTTGCCGCCTCGCTCGAGCGCGTGCGGACGGTGCCGGCTGCGCGCTGGATCGTGTCAGCGGTCGCTGCCGTGCGCGCCGATGGCGACGTCGTCGAGCTGACGCTCAAGGCGCAGGTGCCCGAGCTCGCCACGCTGCTCGCGCTTCCCGCGACCTCGGTGACCAAGGCCGGAAGGCCGCCGGGCGACCGGCCACTCGGGTCGGGCCCGTTCAAGGCCGGCGCGTTCGACGCGCGCGCGAAGAAGCTCGTGCTCGATGCCTTCGACGATCACTTCGCCGGTCGGCCATATCTCGATCAGCTCGTCCTGCGCTGGTACGACACGCCCGACGGAGAAGCCCGCCAGTTCGAGCGCGGCGGTGCGCACCTGTCCGCGCGTGGGGCTGCTGCGTTCACCGGCGCGCAGCCGAAGTATCGCGCCGAACCCGTCGAAGGTCCGGCGGCGCTGCTCGTGTTTGTCGGCTTCGGTCGCGCGCACATGGACGTCACCGCGGATCGCAACTTCCGTCGCTCGCTCGACTTCGCGCTCGCGCGCGGTGCACTCGCTTCGGTGGGCTCGGGCGAGCGCGTGTCGCCATCGCGGTTGCCGGTCCCGGTCGAGGCCGGCGCCATGGTGCTCGATCCGGCGGGCCGCGCGGATGACTTGCCGAAGGCAAGGGCGGCGCTCGCGCTCGCGGCGAAGACGGTGAAGGCGCTCGATCCCACGAAGCTCGCCGCGCTGAGAATGGAGATCCTCGTCGAGGACACGCGGCCTGATGATCGCGAGGTCGCGGAGCGTGTCGCGTATGCGCTCAACAAGCTCGGCATCGCGTCGGTGATCACCGCGGTACCCGCCGCCACGCTGCGCGATCGCGTGAAGCGAGGCGATTGCGATCTGTTCATCGGCCAGCTCGCGGCACCCGTCAGCTCGGCGACCGCGTGGTGGGGCAGTGCGTTCGCGATCGCCGGCGACTCATGGGCCGAGCAGCAGCTATCCTCGGGTGCGCTCGATCGCGGTGCGGCAGCGAAGGCATTCTCCGAGCGGTTACCGATCCTCCCGCTCGTGTTCCGGGCGGTCCGGATCTGGCACCGCACCGACGTCCGAG
>JAYUYE010000644.1:0-3848 GCA_043752985.1 Myxococcales bacterium | reverse complement strand
CGCGAGTGCGGCGATGTCCTCCGCACCCGCCCCGGCGGCTGCCAGGGCACGCGCGATGGCCGGCGCGAGCGCCTGTTCCCAGCTCCGCGGGTCCTGCTCGGCGCGATCAGGAGCCGGATGTTCTGTGGCGTAGGCCACCGCGAACTGGCCGCGGACCGCGAGGGACGCATCACAGACGACCGCCTTGAGGCTCTGAGTGCCGAGATCGAGGCCGATGACGAGCACGCACGTGCGATGCTAGTACATCCCGTGAACTTCTTCGGCCATGCAGCTGTCGCGAGCTGGCGAGTTGGACGCGGTGGACTGCCGCTCGGCGCGATGCTCCCCGACTTCTCCACGATGTGCCGTGCACGAATGGTGAGCACGCCTGACCCCGAGGTCGCCGACGGCATCGCGCTTCATCACGCGACCGACAAGGCGTTCCACAACCTCCCCTCGGTCACCGGTCTGATGCGCGAGCTCGACCAGCGGCTCGAGCGCGGTGGGTGCGCTCGCGGGCCCCGTCGTGCCGCCGCTCATATCGGTGTCGAGCTGTTGATCGACGGCGTGCTGATCGACAACCAAGACTACTGCGACTCGTACATCCTGGGCCTCGAGTACGAGGCACCGATCGAGTGGCGCGACGAAGGTGACGACCTCCGCTACGGCGGGCTGATCGCACGGATGCGCGCCCACGGTGTGCCGACCGACCTCAAGCGCCCGGAGTCGATCTCGCATCGGCTGTCGCGCATGCTCGGGCACCGCCCGCTGCTCGCGCCCTCGCCGTCCGATCTGTCGACGATCACGATCTCGCTGCTCGAGCACAAGCCGCGCGTCGAGGTCGCAGTGGACACGGTGCTGCGACAGCTGCGCGTTGCGCTCAAGCCCCCAGCCGATACGCGCGGTGGGCCTTCGAGTCCTTGAAGTCCAATGGTGTCGTCGCGTGCGTCACATCGACGAACGGCGCCTCGACCTCGAGCTTGAACCGCCGCTTGTTCGTCGAGAACCAGACCGCACCCGAGCGTGACCACACGGCGAGGACATCGGCGATCAACGCGGCGTGATCGCGCTGCACGTCCCAGGTGTAGTCCATCCGCTTCGAGTTCGAGAACGTGGGCGGATCGACCACGATCACGTCCCAGGTCCGGCCAGCACGGCGCGCCTCGACGAGGAACTCGCGGACATCCGACTGGATGATCTCCGAGGTCAGCCCGTTGAGCGCGAGGTTCTCGCCCGCCCAGTCGAGGTACGTCTTGGACAGGTCGACGGTGGTCGTGCGCTTGCCAGCGGCGGCCGCGTGGACCGAGAACGAGCCCGTGTACGCGAACAGGTTGAGCATGCTCGCGCCCGGCTCGGCCGCGACCTTGGCGCGCGTGATCCGGTGATCGAGGAACAGGCCGGTGTCGACGTAGCGCGACAGGTTGACGCGAAACGCGTGACCGCCTTCACGAACCGTCCGCCACGTACCGGCGTCCTCGAGCTTCTCGTACTGGACACCTTCACGATGCTGGAGAGGAGCGCGTCGCTTGACGAACGCGTCGGTCGCGTCGAGTGCCTTCTTCGCCGCGGTCACGGCTTCGTCGAGCCACGCGTCACCGCCTCCGCGCTCGCCTGCTTCGTCGAGGTGGCGATAGTCGTTGATAACGAGTGCACCGTCGTAGGTGTCGATCGTGATGGGCAGCTCGGGGATATCGCGATCGTAGACGCGCCAGCACGTGATGCCCTCGCGCTTCGCCCACTTCCCGAGATGACGCGCCGCCTTGCGCACCCGGTTCTCGAGCATCTCGAACTTCGTCGTCATCACACGCCTGCGATGCCGCGTTGACTCTTGATCCGGTACTCGAGAGTGACGGCGCGGCGGCCGAGCGGCGGCAGCTCGACACCCCACGTCACGAGACCGCGCTCGTCCATCGCGCGCGCGGTGACCTGTGTGATCTCCTCACCGCCGGGCTGATCGTCGGTGCCGAGGAGGAAGGCGTCCGGCGACGCGATCTGGACGTCGACCTGCTCGACCTCGGAGATCGGAATCCGCTCGGTGACGACAATCTCGCGGCGCTCGGTGCCGAGGTTCGACAGCCGAACGGCGATCCGAACGGTCTCGACGTTGGAACCGCCGAGCAGCCCTGCCTCGTCGCGCTCTCGGGTCTCGGTGCGGTGGACGCGGACATCTGCCTCGGGGCCGAATCCGAGATAGAACTTCTCGCCCACGGCGACGAACCCGACCTCGGCGCGCCCGACGTAGCCCGACGCCATGATCAAGTCGACGGGACCGGCGAGCAGCGGCTGGGTTCCAGAGTTGACGACGCGCGCGCGGACGTGGACCCACGACGAGCGCAGCGGGATCGCGACGAGCGATAGCTGTGTGGGCGCGCTGAACCCGCCGACCACCACCCGATGCGGCATGCCGTCCTTCCTGATCGTGGTCCTGTGCGCGGACAGCGTCAGCCCGAGTCCACCGTCGTCGATGCCCGGCACCCCGAGCGCACCGCCGAGGCCGGTCGATTGCTGCTCGTGCTCGCGCGCCTCGACGATCACGGTGTCAGGCCGCCGCCGTGTCCGAACCTCGTCGTCGGTGAGGTCCGGGGGATCGACGCCGAGCGATGCGCGTTCGAGCGAGAACGTGATCTCGACATCGTTCCAGTCCTCGCCGGTCGCCTGCCAGACACACGCGGTCGTGGTCCAGTCAACTCGGCCCGCTGCACGCGCGAGCACGACGCGGTGGTACGGCCGCCACGCTGCACCCGGGACGACGTAGCTGATCGTCAGGACGAGATCGGTGGCCGCGTCCGCGATCACATCGATCACGAGGCGTGCAGCCTCCTCGCCAGCCTCGGCCTCGGCGCGGGTGATCCGGCCCCCGAGCCGCGACAGTGCCGTCGCCGCGAGCTGGGCCTCGAGCTCGCTGTCGACCTTGCGCGCACGTGCCGCGGATTCCTGGGCATCGAGATCCGCGAGCTGCGCAGCTGCAGTCGGCGCCGTGGTCCCGCGACTCGCGGCGATCGCGAGGTCGTGATGTCCCGCCTGGACGAGCGCGTGCAGCGCTTCGATCTCGACGCGCGCGGCCCCGACGCGAGCGAGCGCCGCATCGCGGGCCGTCTCGAGTCGCGCCCGCTCCTCGCGCAGCACGCTCGGCTCCTCGACGCTTCTCTCTGCCGGATCCCGCCACGGCGCGAGGTAGCGCTCGCACCGCACATCGAGCACCTTCGCTCCGCTGCCGACCGCGGTCAGCGTCTTGTCGACGAGAACCGGTGATACCTGCTCGATCGTGATTCGATGCTGGCCGGCTGCGAGCGGCACGGTGCCGCGCCGGGTGACCGACGCACGATCCTCGAGCACGGTGACCGAGACGATCGGAGCGTTCACGGCTCTCTCCGGTTGCCGCCGACCAGCTCGAGCTTGGAGGCGATCTTGATCTCGTAGCGTGCCTCGAGCTTCTTCTTCGCGCCCGACGGTAGTGCAAGCTTCCAGCGATACGCACCACGCAAGCGCTGATCGCGCGGCGCGCCAGCATCGGGAGTCCAGCGCTCCCACGGCGGGTCGACCTTGCCGGGAAGAATCTCGAGATCGTCGTCTCCTTCGCGCTTGACCGGTAGGCGCTCGCGAACCTCGAGATCGATCATGCGGCCCGACAGGTTGTCGACGTCGATCGTGATTGCATGGATCAGACGGAGCGCACCCTTCAACATGCCTGCCGCTTCCTCGTGGAACTCGGCGTTGCGCGCAACCTTGACCGTGGCGTCGACGCCGAGCCCGACCTCGACGGTTGCGCCCGGTGGCGTGTAGCCGACGGTGCTGGTCACCAGGAACCGGCCGCGGTCGTAGACATCGATCGGTCCGGGCAGCAACGGGCCGGCGAATGGGTTCGCGAT
>JAYUYE010000643.1:0-3849 GCA_043752985.1 Myxococcales bacterium | reverse complement strand
CCAGCTGTACTTGGTAGCGCTCACCGGCCACGACGGTTTCGACGCGACGGCCAAGGTCAAGGAGGCTGGCTTCAACCTCCACCTCGCCAAGCCTGTCGACGTGAGCGAGCTTGCGAAGCTGTTGAGCGATTCGCGCGCGTAGCGAGCAAGGCGGCGAGAGCCGTTCGCATGTCGCGACGGTACGAGAATCTTCAGGCCGCCGGAACCGATCGGTGCGCCTGGTGTCCTAGCGCTCGTGAGTCGCGGTCCCACGCTCGCCGTCGTCGCGCTCGCCCTGGCGACCACAGTCGGCGCGGGGGTCTTTCATGCCTACAGTGGCCCTCACCACGACGCGGTGTACACGCGGCCGGTGTCGCCCGCGCCAGTCGGCGTGTTTCGCGATGGCGGCGTGCCTCGGCGCGATCCGGCGATCGAGCAAGCGCTGGCGCGCGAGCTGCCTGAGTTCGTCGCGACCCTGGTCGCGGGCGGCACCAGTGAAGCGGCGCGTGCGCAGCGGTTCGCCGAGCTTCGCGAGCATCGCGCGTTTGCCGCACACGGCCCCGCGCTGACGGGTGCGTGGCGCGCGATGATCGAAGCGCTCGATGACTGGTGGCGCGTGTCGTCGAGCTCGAATGCGGGTGATGCCGCGAACGATCTGCGTGCGCGAATCGACGTCGTCTCGGACCAGATGGCGGCGGCGCAGCTCGGCTACTACATCGATCCGGAGATCGTCAGCGATCATCCGCGGCGGCGGTCGGGTATCTTCACGTACCGGATCGACGAGGTCGCGTTCGTGCGAACGAACGCGGATCGCGTGCGGGTGCTCACGGTGCGGCAACTCGGTCCGCGGAGCGCGGGCGCCGCGATGCTCGGGCTGACCACCGAGGAGCTCTCGGACCCGGTCGTCCTCCTCGATTCGATCGAGACCAAGGTCGAGACGCAGATCGTCCCGATCCTCGCGGGTCGGTTGTTCCCGCTCGGTGATGATGACTGGGCGTACCGTCCACGCGGCCGCGCACTCGCCGAGGCAGCCGCGCGCGGAATCCGCCGCGAGCTGTTGGCCGCGCTCTATGACGACGTCCAGTCGTCGGAGCTCGCGACCGCGAAGTGCCGCAAGCTGCTCGTCGACTCGGTGCGCCGGCACGAGGCGCAGCATCGGCTCGATCAGGATCGCGGCCTCGCGTATCCGGAGGCACTCGCGAAGCGGATCGGCGAGAAGAAGCAGGCGCCGTTCGCGGTCCGTGCGCGCTTCGAGCTCTCGGCGTACCTCAGCCAGATCGCGAGCGACACCTGGACGCCGCAGCTCACAATCGCGAACCTCGCGCGCCACGGATTTCGCCGCGGTCAGCGCACCGAAGAAGCATTCGTCGCGGTGATGGTGATCGAGGGGATGGCGCGGCGGCTCGGGGTGACTCCGACGAGTCCGCTGGTGCGCCGCGGTGACATCGATCGAGATCAGCTCGCGATGCTGCTGACCGCGCTGACGACGCGGACCACCGTCGAGCTGCGGTCCGCCGCAGCCGGGCTGTGGGCCGACCTGTTCGGCGCGCCGCTCGTCCGGCTCTACGATTAGGTCGCCGGCGTCGCGGTCGAGCCGCGGCTACTACGACTGCTGGTACACGAAGACCACGCTGCTGCAGACCTCGGCCGGCTTGCCGTCGATGACGAACGGCCGGTAGGCCCAGCCCGAGAGTGCCGCCTCGAGCTTGCGATCGTACTTGACGAGCCCTGTGCGCTCGAGCGACTTCACGTTGGTGACGCGGCCCGCGGGGTCGACGCAGAAGGTGAACGCACCGACGACCGCGCCGCCGCCTGCATTCTGCAGCTCGACCTTGTCGTCGTCATCGGGCGGGACGAGGTCGCTGCCCGCGGTGCGCTTGAGCGCGTTGTTCGGCACGCGTACGACATTGTCGAGGGGGTAGGGCACGGGCACGACCTCGGCCGTGACGGTCGCATCCGCCGGATGAATCAGCCGGACCTGTGCGCACACGGGTCGCGCCTGGTCGACGAGGACGAACGGCTTGAACTTCCAGGTCTTGACGAGGGCTGCAAAGGCGTCGTGGGCGCGCGGGCTCGATGCTTCTCGCGGATAAACGGCGCTGACGCTGCCGGTATCGTCGACGCACAGCTCGAGCCACGCATAGGCGAAGTCGGCGCCGCTCGCCTTGATCGAAGCGGTGAGCGGAGCCGCGACCTCCGGCGTCAGGGTCGCGGTCGGATCTCCCTCGATACGACCCGCCTCGAGGGCCGCGTGTGTGATCGTCGCGGCGCCGCGGCGGCTCGCGTAGCCGATCCGCTGGACCTGTGCGCGGCCGAACATCCGGAACTGGACCTCGAGCTCGATGCCCGGCTCGTACTGGAACAGCGAGACGCCGTAGAGGACGTGCTTGCGATTCGAGCGGAACAGCGGGATGTCGGCGAGGCACCTCGCGAACGCCGGCAGCTTGTCGGCGCCGAGCTGCGCGGCCGCGGGGAACTGCTCCGCGCACTCGGGGTCGATGAACAACAGGCCGCGATAGTCGAGTGGTGCGCGCAGGAGCGCCTGAACGGCGGGAACGTTCTTGTTGCCGACCGCCTGGATCAGCGCGTCCTCGGCGAGGGTCTGGGCATCGTCCTTGCCCTGATTGAGCCCTCGCGTCGCGGTGCCACCGCACGCCGCGAGGACCGCCAGGACACCCCATCCAGATCGATTCACCGCCGGAAGGTATCAGCGTTTCGGGGTCGAGGGGCGCCGGGCGCGCGGTTCACCATCGACGTAGAACCAGCAGCCGTCGACACGGCGAAACCGCGAGCGCTCCTGCTGAACGAACGGGGTCCCGCGAGTGGTGCCGCGCGCGATGAACTCGACGACGCCGGTGTCGTCGGTGGCGCTGCCGAGCTCGGTCGCGACGATCTCGAGACCGGACCACGCGGTATCGCGTGACCACGCCGTGATCGCGGCGACGTCGAGGCCGCGGCGCGTCGCGACATCGTGCGTGGCGACGAGATAGGCGATCTCGCAGCGGACGTACGCCGTGTAGCGCGAACGCATCAGCGCGAGTGCGGTCGGAGCCGGAGCGCCGGCATGGAAGGGACGGCAGCACGTGGTCTGGCGACCGCCGGAGCCGCACGGACAGGCATCGCTCACGGTCCAAGCGTATGCGATCCAATCGATGCGTGGGCTATGGTCGACGCGATGGCCACGCAGCGAGAGGAACCGTCGTTCGCCGCGGGTGAAGTCTTGAGCCCCGCCGTCGGAGCCGCCACCGTGGCCGAGCTCGCGGTGGGGCGCACGGCGATCGGCGTCGATCACAGTGGCAACGTCTGGTTTGCCGGGGCCCACGATCTCATCCGACTCGAGGGCAGCGGGTTGACCTCGTTTCGGTTCGGCGATGGCATCGTGTTCTCCGGGATCGCGGCAGGCCCGCCGGGCGTCGTGTACTTCGCGACGAGCTCTGGCCTCGTGCGGTTCTCGAGCGGGGCGTTCACGCTGCTCCGGCCCCAGCACCTCGGGTCGGCGATCCGCCACCTCGCGACGAGCTCCGCCGGCGATGCGGTGTTCTCGACGGGGGTCGACGAGGTCGGCCTGATCGGCCGGTTCGATGGTCGCGACCTCCGTCTGCTGTCACCCGCCGCTGATTTTCCGCCCGACCTCGAGATCACGGCGCTCGGCTTCGACTCGGCCGGCGAGCTCGTGATCGGCGCGGCAGATGGCGTTGCGGTCCGACCCGCAGGAACCTGGACGGTGCTTCGCGGGACCGATGCGATCGACGAGATCGCTGCGGTCGCTGGTGCCGTGTGGCTTGCGTCGACGGCGGGCGTCTACGAGGTTCGTGGCGGGACGCTCGTGCTGCACCGCACCGAGCGACCGGTCGTCTGCCTGTGCATCGA
>JAYUYE010000642.1:0-9310 GCA_043752985.1 Myxococcales bacterium | reverse complement strand
CATCTCGATGACGGTCATCGCGCGCGACCAGGTCGCGTCCGACCATCTCGTCTACGCCTGGCCGTTTCCGATCGGTCCGGAATGCGAGGTGTCTTGTTCGGACGACGAGCAAGTCGTGATGTGCCCGGCGTGGATGGTCGGCGACCGGCTCGGCCCGGGCCGGCATCGCTGGCGAACCCCTGATCCGACGCGCCCCGTCGGCGCCTTCTTCGTGCTGACCGCACCGGTCGAGGTCTCGTTCGACATGGTGACGAGCTTCATGATCCCGAGCACGGGCCAGCCGGTCCGCCTGCGGGCGAGCGGCTCGCTCCAGGTCCGGTGCGCCGATCCAGGCCTCCTGATCGCGCAGTTCGTGGGCCTCCCGTTCGACTCGGTCAACGAGGGGGTGATGCGGAGCGTGTCGCGCAGCCTCGAGCGCATGCTCGCGCGCCTGCTCACCCGCCGCGTCGTGATGTCGCAGAGCCCTGTCTCGGTGACCGACGCCGGGATGATTCCCGGGATCGTCGAGGAGCTGATCGCATACAACCCGACCGCCGGTGCCGTGTTCGGCGTCGAGCTGATCCGCATGGGCCACCTCGTGATCGCCGCGGATGACGGCTCCGCGCAATACCTGGCGCTCCCGGCGCGCAACGTCGACTGGTCGGGCGGCGTCCAGCGCGTCCCGGCGGAGCACACGAACGGCAACGGGCACCACTACGTGCCAACGACCGCCGAGGCACCCACGCCGCCGCGCCAGTATCCGCGCGCGCAGACGCCGGTGCTCGACACGATCAAAGGGATGCCGGCGGTGCAGCCGGATCCGCCGATGGTGTCCGAGAAGGGGAGCGTGCCGCCGGTCGATGTCGAGCGCACCACCGATCGCGGTCCGAGCGTGGTCTCGGGTGAGATCGGAGCGCGCAAGGCACCGGTACCAACGGCGCCGACATCGACGCCGACGCCACCGCCCTCGCAGCCCGCGGTCTCCGGTGAGATCGGCGCGCGCAAGACGCCACCGATGCCCCAGCTCGTCGCGTCGGGCGAGATCAATCCGCGCGCGAAGCAGGCCACCGTTCCCGGCATGCCGGTCATGCCCGCGCCGCCGTCGGTCCCGCCGTCGATCCCACCGGTGCCGCGCCGCGCTCACGCGATCGAGGTGCCGCAGTCCGTCGATGAGATCACGCACCCGGGCATCGACCAGAAGGTGCTGACCCCGGTGCCGGGCTCGTTGCGCGCGCCGACACCCGCTCCGAATCCCGCGGCGCCCGAGGCGCGGGGCTCGATCATGGGGAGCGGAACGGGCACGGTCGGCGGCAGCACGGCAGCCGGCGAGATTCCGACGAAGGTGCCGCCGGGAGGCCGCGTGCTGGTGCCGGGTCCGAACGGGCTCATGCAATCGGCGACGGTGCGTCAGCTGCTGTCCGGCTACTACGAGCTCGAGGTCGGCAGCTCGGGTGAGACGATCTGGGTGCCGATCAACGGCGTCGTCCCCGAGTAAAGCTCGCGCTGATCTGCGCCTCGGCTCAAAAATCCGTGAGCCCGAGCTGGAAGTAAACCGCCGGGCTCTTGCCTTCGATCCCGTACGCGACATCGAGGCCGAGCAGCGGCAACACGATCGCCTTGACGTAGATCCGCAGGCCAGCGCCGACGTCATTGCGCCACCAGCCGGTGCCGGAGCTGTGGCCGGGTAGGTAATCGCGGGCCGCGCGCTGCGTCGGGAAGTGAAGCCCGGAATAGCCGGTGTCCCAGAATCCGATCGCGCGGAACGCGAGGAACCGCCACTTCACGATCGGGACCGAGTACTCGACGCGGAACAGCGTCCGGACGTCACCGCGAAATCGATCGACCGCATAGCCGCGAAGATCCGTCACGCCGCCGAGCGTCACCTCCTCGTGGAACGGCAGGTGGCGGCCAACGTGGCCGATCGCTCGCAGCTCGAGCTGGTGCTCTTCGAGCAGCCGCCAGCTGTAGTACGCGCGCAGCAGGGCGACGCTGTAGTCGTAGTCATCGAGACCCGGAATCGAGGTCTCGAGATGGAGCTGCACGTACGGACCCCAGCGCACGCCGTAGCGGTAGTGCCGCGCGTCGATCGTCAGGCGACCCTGCGTGCTGACATCCCAGCCGTCGGCCTCGGGCGCGGGCAGGGGGGACCCGTCGGGGGCCTGGGAGTCGGTGAACCGCAGGCGCGCGCCGCGCAGGCGCACGTCCGCGATCATCCACCACGCGAGCCGAAACCCGACGAGCGCGCCGGCGCCGAGGAAGGTCGCGGTGCTCTCGCGATAGACGTCGTCGGTGGTCGGATCGTTCGTCGCATTGACGTACTCGCTCGCGATCCGGCGATACAGGTAGAGGTCGAACCGCCAGGTGAACGGAGTGCCCTGGACAGACGGATCGAGGTACGTGCCGAAGAACTGCGATTCTCGATCGCCGAGCTGACCGTAGAGCAACAGCTTCTGGTTCTGCCCACCGAGGTTGTTCTCGGCGAAGCCCACGCCGAACGAGCGCCTGCCGGGTAACAGAAACACCGCCGGCGCGATGATCCATGAGTGCTTGTCGTCGACGGTGGCGACCACGATGACGCCGCCCGGGGCGTCCTCGAGCGAGACCGCCACCGTCTTGAACAGCTCGCTCGACAGGAACGCTTCCTGGATCCGCGGGATGTCATCCGGGCCGACGCGCTCACCGATCGAGATGTGCGAGAGGAAGCGCGCGGTGCGATCCGTCGTCTTCGTGTCGCCGCGCATGGAGAACCCGACGACCGGCTTCTTCACGTCGGCCCACGCCGGCCTCGTCGCGAGGAAGGCGACCGCGCCGAGTACAATCACCACCGCACCGCGCAAGCGACGCGCTACTTCTTCTTTTTGCTCGGCAGGATGCCCATCAGCTTCGCGATGATCCCGAGCATGATCTCATCAGCTCCGCCGCCGATCGAAAGGAGGCGGGTATCACGGTAGGCGCGTGCCACCGGGTTGTCCCAGGTGAAGCCCATGCCGCCCCAGTACTGCAGGCAGGAGTCGGAGACCTCGCGCGCGAGCCTGCCGGCCTTCAGCTTCGCCATCGAGGCAAGCATCGTGACGTCAGAGCCACCGATGTAGTCCTCGACGGCGCGGTAGCACAGCGACCGCAGGCATTCGACCTCGGTCTTGAGCTCGGCGAACCGGAAGTGAATCGACTGGTTGTTGATCAGCGGCTGGCCAAACGTCTCGCGCTCTTTGCAGTACGCGATCGTCGCGTCGATCGTGCGGTCCATGCCGCGGCAGGAGCCGATCGCCCCGCACAGCCGCTCCTCCTGAAACTGCACCATCTGCATCATGAAGCCCATGCCCTCCTCGCCGATCCGGTGGCGCTGCGGCACGCGGACGTTGTCGAAGAAGATCGGACAGGTGTCAGACGCGCGCATCCCGAGCTTGTCGATCTTGGGACCGACCTCGATTCCCTTGAGCTTGGTCGGCACGATGACGAGCGTCTTGTTCGCGTGGACCGGACCCTCGCCGGTGCAGACGAGCAGGCACAGCCAGTCCGCCTGCGCGGCGTTCGTGATCCACATCTTCGATCCCGAGATCACGTAGTCGCTGCCGTCCTTCTTCGCGACCGTCTTGATCGCAGCGACGTCACTACCGCCGCCCGCTTCGCTCACCGCGATCGAGGTGACGGCATCGCCCGCGATCGCCGGTGCGAGGAATTCCTCGCGGAGCTCGTCGCTGCCCCACCGTGCGAGTGCGGGCGTTGCCATGTCGGTCTGCACACCGAACGCCATCGGGATCGCGCCGGCGCGGCACGTGCCGAGCTCCTCGGTCGCGCACATCTGGTACGAGTAATCGAGGCCCATGCCGCCGTACGCCTCTGGCTTGTTGATGCCGAGCAGGCCGAGTGCGCCGGCCTTCTTGAACACGGCGTGCGCGGGGAAGGCACCTTCGCGCTCCCACTCGTCGATGTGCGGATTGATCTCCTTGTCGACGAAGTCGCGAACGGTCCGCCGCAACTGATTGTGTTCTTCCGTGAAGCGCATGTGCGCTAAACGTACACGACTGCACAGACGTTCAACAGCAACACGCGCGCCAACGACAGGTGTGCGAACTGTCCGAGATCCGTACAGATCTTTGCCGTTTGACGACTCCGGATAGCGTGCGACTGTCGAACGGCGAATGCTGCCGATCCTCATCAAGATCAAGCTTCTGACGACGGCGATGGCGGGGTGGTCGATGGCGGCGAGCCCGGTTCCGCTCCCGATGAATGCGATCGCTCTGGCGTTCGACGTGCGCGCGGCGACCCCGGTCGAGGTCAAGCTCTACGACGAGAACCTCCGCGTCTCCGCGACGGTCGTGATCGATCACCATGGAAATAGCGACGAGGCAACCACCGCACAGATCCGCCACCTGTTCCGCTGCCGCACCACGAACCGCGAGCGTGCGATCGCGCGCAAGTCGCTCAAGATGCTCGCGGACGTCGCCGAGATGTACGAAGGCAAGACGATCGAGTTCGTCAGCGTCTACCGCGTGCAGCGTGGTGAGTCGTTCACCTCTCCGCACCGCGATGGCCGCGCGATCGACTTCCGCATCCGCGGCGAATCATTGCGCACGATTCGCGACTACCTGTGGCGCAAGTACACCGAGGTCGGGGTCGGCTGGTATCCCGAGGGCCAGTTCATCCACATGGACACGCGCCCGACGCTGCACGACACGTCGTGGACGTTCGTCAACGGCACGAATCGCTACAACCCGTACTGGGCGGAGCTCGCCCGCAAGCCATCTGCTCCGGTCGCCCAGGCCCGCCGCCCCGGCTCGTGATCTCGCGGTTCGCGCCGTCGACGACCGGTGAGGCGCATCCCGGCACGTTGCTCTCGGCGCTGCTGGTCTGGCTCGACGCGCGTGCGCGCCACGGGCGGGTCCTGCTTCGGCTCGAGGATCTCGACGTCACCCGGGCCAGGCCAACGTTCACGGCGCAGCTCGTCGATGCATGCGCCTGGCTGGGCCTCGACTGGGACGCGACGATCGTCCAGAGCGATCGCACGCGTGCGTACGAAGCTGCGCTCGATCAGCTCGCCGCTGCCGGCCGGCTCTACCCGTGCACGTGCAGCCGCGCCGATCGCGCTGCTGCTGGCCGCCGCGCGCCCGATGGTGGCTGGGCCTACGACAACACCTGTCGCGGCCGCGCGGCTCCCGACTGGCGCGTGTCGACCGAATCGCTGCGGCTCCGCCTCGACGATGACCTGGTGGCGCTGATCGACGACGGCGGTCTCGATCTATCGCAGACGCCCGCGCAGGACATGGGGGATCCGATCGTGCGCCGCCGCGACGGCGTGATCGCGTACCAGCTCGCGGTCGTCGTCGACGATGCCGCGGCGGCGATCACGGACGTCGTCCGCGGCAAGGACATCGCGCCGTCGACGGCCACCCAGGTCCTGATCCAGCGCGCGCTCGGCGTCCCGACGCCGCGCTATCGTCATCACTTCTTGTTGCTCGAGTCAGCAAATCAGAAGCTCGCGAAGCTGCACGGCTCGATCCCGTTCTCGGCGCTGCGCAACTATTACACCGGGCCGGCGCTGTGCGGCGTGCTCGCGCATGCGGCGAACCTGATCGATGCGCCGCGCGCCGTGATGCCGGCGGAGCTCGTCGCAGCGTTCGACTGGTCGCGGGTTCCTTCCGGCGATCGCGTAGCAGAGCTCGACCGCGATGCAGGGTTGATCATCCGCTAGAGGAGATCGAGCGTCCGCGGGTCGCAGCGAACTACCGTTGCAGGCAGTACAGCCGATAGGCGCCGAAGTCGCACGCGGACATCGGCGCCGCGAGGAAGAACTCCGAGGTCGCACTCGATGCATTTCCGGTGAACCCCACGGCGCGCCCGGCGAATTGTGTCCAGCTGCTGCACGTCGAGGCGTTGGTTCCGACCATCGCGACATCGAACGCCCCCGACCACACGAAGGGCGTGTCGAGGTGAACGCCGACCGCGGTCACGTTGAGCGGTGCGTAGATCTGCGAAAAATCGTCGGTGAACTTCGCGCCATCCACGCGGTACCACGGCGCCCCGGGCGCGAAGCGCGACCTGGCGTTCGCGGTGGTCGTGGCGAGTAGCGCCGCGAAGGTACCCGGCAGCCCGGCCGCTTCGCTCGCGCACAGAGCATCCGCGGCCGCGATGCCACCACCCGGATCGAAGGCCGCTTGCGAGATGAACGCGGTCCGGCGCGCGGCCGGCGGCGGTGCGATCGTCACCGGCTGTACGTGGTCGACACCGAAGCAGTACAGCCGCACCATCGACGAGCACGACGCCCCAGAGCCTCGGGTCCACGAGCCCGTGCTGGAGGCCGGCTTTCCACACGCGATCGAATCGGACGACACGACGGAGAAGTCCGCGCAACTCGATCCCGACAGGGTCCCTGTCGGGCCGGTGGCGGTGACCGCGCAGTCATCGAAGGCAACGACGGGATTCCCGAGCTCGTCGAGCTGTGGCGGGTAGAACAGGCGCCCGGCGGCGACATCCGCCGAGGAATCGGCGACCGGCGCGCCGTCGATCCGCACCCAGCCGCGAGCAGCGCCAAGCCGATCGCGGGCGTCGACGGTCGAGGTCGACAGCCACGCGACGTAGGCACCCGGCCGGCCGGCCGCAGCGGCGCCTGCTTCGCAGATCGCATCGGCGTTCGAGGGTCCGCCCAGCCCGCCCGGCGCGATCCTCCTCGAGGTCACGAACACGAGGTTGGTAGGGCCGCTGGTTCCACCGTCTCCTGATGGTGCGTCGCCATCGAGCGCTGGCTCGACGTGTTCCGCGAAGCCGAGGCGTCCGCACGCCGCAGCTCCGAGAACGAACCATCGCCACATCCGTCGAGGGTAGCACTCCAGGTTCCGGACGGCGTGCGTCGGGCCGCGAGTGAGTCCTGGGTGATGGCCGCGATCTGGCGACGGAGGTCATCGATGACGAACGGCTTTTCGATCCAGCGCGTCGTCGGTGCATCGAGAAACGGTCGTGCTGACGCCGTGAACGCTCCGCCGGTCATGACCAGCATCCGTGCAGTCTGGTCCGGGAGCCGCGTAGGCCGCTAGCGCCAGTCGACGCCAACTTCGACCAGCAGCGCGCGGTCGCGAGCTCCGGGAACAAGCTCGGTCACGCCCTGCTCGAAGCGCAGTCCGGCGGTCAGCGGTGTCGCTGCGAACGCGACCTCGATCCCGCCGGCCACCGCGGCGCCGGCGCGCGAGACCGCCATCATGTTGCGGGTGTCTGCAAATCGCAGATCGCCGCGCAGCTGACCGATCAATGCGAGCGCGAGCGAGCGCGTCGAAACCGCCGAGTAGCCCGCGCCAACGCTCGCGCCGATCGAAGCGACACCGGTGTCTGCGTCGCCACCGCGTCGCGACCAGTCGATGCGCGCCGCGAGGAACACGCGCGGTGCGAGTGCGAACCGCGCAGCGATCGCGACCGACGGACGCCACGCCGACGCTGCGGCACCGTCGTCGTACATGCCGCCACCGACGCGGATCCCGAACCATGGGCGCGAACCGGTCGAGCTTTGCCACGCGAGTGGATCGTCGAGATCGGGTCCGAGCCGCGGTCCCGCGTCGCCTGCGTACTTGCCCCTGATCATCGACGGTCGCTTGATGTCGGGCGGCGCGCCGGTCGTCTCCTCCATCGCGGTGTCCTCGGTGAAATCGACCCGCCCGTCCTTCACGAGCGGAGCTCTGGAAGTGCCGCCGCCAAGGTAGATCGTCGATCGGCTGTACGCCTCGACGGTGACCGTGTTCTGGACCTGGGCTCCGGCGCGCACGGTGTGTGTGCCGGCCTTCACCCAGACCGTGATCGGGGCGGTCAGCTTCTCGCCTGCGAAGGCGTCGAGCTCGACCGGCATGCCCGCGGGCTCGGTGACGATGAACAGCTGCGCGAGCTCGCTGACGCGCAAGCGCTTCTTGACGTCGCGCGTCGCGCGCACGATGTCCATCGCGATGTCGTCGGGGAGCGCTGCGTCCGCACAGTCCTCGAGATAGAGCATTGCCCGCGGCAGATCCGTGCGCTGCGCGAACACCGCGCCTAGCGTGCAGCGCACCGCTGCGTCGCCAGGCAGCTGAGAGCGCAGGTTCGCGATGTCGGCCGCGGAGTGGCGTGCGATGGCTTCGGAGAGGGGGCTCGCCACAGCGGTTCCCGCCAGCATCCAGGCCACGGCACCGGTCATCCAGGCGGTCTTCACGGCACTCAAGATGACACGCGCCGCGTACGATAGTTGCGGTGTCCGAAACTCGTCGACGAACAGAGGTGTTGCGCATTTTGAATCGCTACCTCGTTGAGGTGGTCGAGGCCTACGACCTGTGCCCGTGGGCCCGCATGGCCCGCGAGCGCGGCGAGGTCCAGATCGATGTGCTGTGGGGGACGCCGACGGTCGACGCCTGGGTGGCGGCCTCCGAGGCGCTGCTCGCGCGCGCCAAGGTTCAGGTCGTGATGGTGGTCGCGCCCGAGCTGGTGATCCGGCCGGGCGAGCTGCACAGCGTTCGTAACGACGTCTCGACCCGGATGCAGTCGGTCGGCATCGCCGAGTTCCACCCCGAGGCGTCACTCGATCTCGCGACGCCCGCGAGACTCGTCCCGTACGTGCGGCGCTCGCCAGATCCGCTGCTCCAGCTGGTTCCGCTGGCGCTGCTTGCCAATGTTCGCGGGACATCGCCGACCGTCGACCGGATGCACCAGGTCCAGGCGCTCGGAGGTGTGGCCGTACCGCCGCGTCGCGATGCCGCTGATCGGATCGCCGAGGACAATCACGCGACCGTGTCGGCGTCACATGCCGCGATCACGAGCACGCTCGAGGACATCGCGGCCGATCGCCGACGCAGCTACGAGCTCGTCGGCATCAGTGGGTCCCGCTGACGCTGATCACGAGGTGCGACATCGGGAACCCGAGCACGCTCGTCGACTTCGGCTGGGGCGTTGCACAGGTCCCGCTCGGCGCGCGCAGGTACGCGGGCCTCGCTTCGCCGGCGTTGTTGCCACCGAGGTAAAAGTACTTCGACGTGCCGAGGAGGTTCGGAGAGAACACCTCGACCACCATCTGGCTGAGCGCCGGCACGTTCGCGATGATCGGGACAGTGACGCTCGTCGGTGCGGTCGAGGCAGTGTTCGGCACGTTGAACGTGACGGCAGTGATCGGCGAGATCAGCGCGACGTCGAGCTGTGAAGGAGGCGGCTGCACGTTGCCCGAGTAGGTACCGATCTTGACCTGCACGGCGGGCATTCCCTGCGACTCCTGGACGCCGAACGTCACTGCGGTGACGCGCAGCCCGTTCGTGATGTTCGCATCCGCGAGCCGGAAGATGCGGTACCAGCTGTTCTCGGCGGTGGTGCCGTCGGAGTTGCCGCACGC
>JAYUYE010000641.1:0-3856 GCA_043752985.1 Myxococcales bacterium | reverse complement strand
CGGCGACATCACCGACAACTTCACGTACACGAGCCATGGCTACATCAGCCGGTGGTCTCACGACGTGGCGACGAGCGGCGGCGACGTCACCGAAGACTTCCAGTACGACAGCTACGATCGGCTCACGCGCTGGACGCTCGATCGGACCGGCACCGATCTCACGGCGACGTTCATGTACGGCTCCTGCGAGCGCTAGTCGCGGGCGATCCGCTCGATCATCGGGCGGAGGTCGGCGATATCAACGGGCTTGAACAGCACCTTTTCGCGACGCACCTCGACCAGCTCGGTCGCTGCGTGGGTCGTCGGTCCGGCGGTGAGCAGGATCGTGCGCTCGTCGAGTCGCGCATCGACGTCCTTGCAGCGAGACAGCCAGCTCTCCGCACCGCCCCGCGGCATCATCAGATCGCAGAGCACAGCGTCGTACCGCGGACCGTGCGCAGCCATTGCAAGCGCATCGTCGACCGTTGGCGCTGCGTCGACGTGGAAGAACCGATCCAGCTGCAGCACGAGCAGCTCGCGGATGTCCTCGTTGTCGTCGATCACGAGAACGCGAAGTCCGGGTGCTCTATCCGGCGCGGCCAAGTGAACGTCCCGCGCGGCACCAGCCTCGTCGACCGCGTCTGCCGCGGGCAGCTCGAGCGCCATCTCGGTGCCCTCGCTCGAGCTCTCGGCGAGGTACAGCGCGCCGCCTTGTTGCGTCATCAGGCCGCGCGACACCGCGAGCCCGAGGCCCGTGCCCTGGCCGACAGGCTTCGTCGTGGCGAACGGTTCGAACAGGTGATCGCGAACCGCCTCATCGATTCCGGGTCCATTGTCGATCACGCGCACCCGAACCTGATCGCCATGACGGTCGGCCACGATGCGCGCGCGACCGCCATCGGGCATGTCCTTCGTTGCGTGCGCCGCATTGACGAGGAGATTGACGAGCACTTGTTCGACGAGCCTTGAGGTACCTCGCGCGGCGAGCGACTCGTCGACGGTGACCGAGACGCTCAGCGTGGGCACCGTGACCGAGACGATCGCAACCGCAGTCTCCACGACCTTCGCCACCGAGAACGCCTTCGCACTCGCGTGTTCCGCCGACGGTCGCCGTCCCGTCTCGAGCAGCTGATGAACGATCGCGGCGATGTGCTCGGTCGCTGCACGGCTGCGGTCGAGTCGTGCATCGAGCTCGGGGGTCAGCGCCGCCGATTCGGTGATCAGCGCGCGCATTCGGTCGAGGCTTTGCTGGATCACCATCGTCGGGTTGTTGATCTCGTGCGCGACGCCCGCCGCGATCCGGCCGAGACCCGCGAGTCGCTCGTGGTGCGCCGCGGTGGCTTGCGCCTTCAACAGGTCGGCCGTGCGGGCCGCGACCTCCTGCTCGAGCTTCGTCGATAGCGCCTCGAGTCGACCCGCGTCGGCGTTGAAGCGTCGCGCGTAAGCCACGCCCATCACGCCGACGACCACGACGGTCACCGCCTCGATGAGCTGCGGCATGGCGATGACGTGCTCGAACGAGAGCGTGTCCGAGACACCCGCGAGAGTCAGTGCCACCGCGCCGAGCATCGGCATCCGAGCGTGCCACCCGTCGCGCCAGCGCCGACCGCCACTGAAGGCCGCGATGAAGACGGTGACCAGCATGATCGCAACGCACGTCACGCCGAGTGGAGTGGCCGTCGCTGCGGTGTAGGTCGCTCCGAACCAGGCGATGTGCACGCTCCTGATCGGGGGCCCGATCAGGACACCGGGGATGAGTGCCAGCACCGCCATCGCGATCGCGACGACGACCACAGCCCGCTCCCAGCCGCGAACCTGCCGGCGATCGGCGGCGCCGAGGTGGCGAACCCACGCGAGGCCGTAGGCAAAGCACGAAGCGAGCGCCAGTCCCTCGCCGAGCTGCAGCGTCGACGGCGACACCGGAACCACGTGTACGAGGTCGAAGAAGCAGTACGCGGCCGCCGTGATCGCGATCAGTGCAAACGACCGAAGCTCCCGCCAGCCCGGCGCGCGCGAGATCGCGAAGGCAAGCGTCGCCATGAGGACGCCGCTGAGCCCACCCGCCAGACCGAGAACGAGACCCGAGTTAATGTCTGGATTGTACTCGGGATCATCGACCTGCGTTCGAGGCCGAGGTTCCGCTGGTCGTCGTCGTGGCTCGCGGACGTCTGACGGGGGGGGCCACGCTCCCGCGCGTGTTTAGGCGTCCTGGTCGGGACCAGTTGGCCGATACTCCCCGGCATGACCGATATCAAGACCCCGACCTGGGCAGACATTCGCCGGATCGCAGACGAGCTCAAGGCGAAGGTTCATCACGCGGGTGACGAGGCGAAAGAGCGCTGGGCGAAGTTGCAGCCGAGCCTACAAGAGGCCGAGGAGAAGATCAAAGCAGGCGGCGCGGTCCTCGCGGCCAAGCTCGTCGAGATCACGGGTGCGCTGAAGGACATCGGCAAGGACGTCGCCGAGAAGCTCGACAAGATCACGCACGACAAGCCGACCACGACTGAGCCGACGCTCAAGAGCGTGCCTGCCGCCGAGAGCGATCCGGCGACGAAGACCGAACCTCCAGCGAAGAGCTGACCGGCGCACGGCAAGGCCGCGACTACGCGACGGTTACGGCAGCGTCGGCAGCACCGAAGGAGCGAACGCTTCATGTATAGGGCACGCTGCACCGTCGATCCTTTCCCCGAACGGCGGCCGTTGTGAGAACCTGGAGCACTGCGTGTATCGCGTGGATGGGGGACACATGGCGAATTGCACCAAGTGTGGGACGGCGATTCTTACGGATGCCGGCATCTGTGGATCGTGCAGCACGGCAGTGCCAGCGGCGTGGAAGTTCTCGTGGTCACCGTTCATCGGGATCATGTACGGGCCGATTCCCGTCGGACTGATCTTCGCGGTCATCGTGCTCATCGCCGTCTACAACTAGCACCATGATCTGGCGCACCGGCCCGGTGCTGCTCGTCGCGATTGACGCGTCGTTCGCGATCATCGACAGCGCGGGAATGGTCACCGCGTCGTTCGAGCAGCGAACCCATAGCGACGAGGACGACCTTTGGCGCTGGAATCATGTCGTGGTCGGCGACCAGTTTTTGCAGCGGACGACGGTCGAGACCAGGGGCGATTCGCGACACAAGGATGAGGTCGTGCTCGACGGCCTGGTGCCCGTCCACGATCCGACGACCTTGGCACTCGTCGCAGCGGCGCTCGCGAGCGATCGGGTCGCGCGCGAAGCGGCTCGCGCCAGAGCCGATCGCGAGGCGGCCGCTCGGATCGCGGCGATTCCGGGCGCGCGGGAGGGCTACGGGCTCGGCGAGGAGATCGCGCGCGCGCAGGCGGCGCTCGTGGATCGCGTGCGCTGGTATGCCGACCCGGTCGCAACCGCGCTGCTGCGGACACTGGTCGCGGTGGCACGGGCACGCCCCGATCCGAGCGTGCTCACCGCATACGCGCGTGGCTGTCTACACGCTTGTTTCATGCGGAACATTCCTTCGCACACGATCGCGATGTCCGCGCACGATCCGGCCCTCGCAAAGGAGATTGGACACCGGGCGGCGGAGCTCGATCGCGAAGCCGAGCATTGTGAAGCCGGAGACGCACCCGGCAACGCGCGCGCCTATCGCACGGCCGCCCTCGAGCTATGGGGTGCCGCAGCTGCGCTCGATCCGCCGCGACCGTGATCGGGCAGCTACACTGCCCGGGCCATGGATGAGATGTCACCGGAGTTGCTGCGTGCGGCCCGACTGTCTGGCTTGCCCGGCGTCACGCTTGACACCGCCTGCAAGCGCTTCGATGTCACCAAGGGCGAGCTGCAGCGCGCACGCAAGAAGCTCGGTCCGGTCTGGATGCGGCCGACCCGCGAGGATCTCGTGCTCGC
>JAYUYE010000640.1:0-3861 GCA_043752985.1 Myxococcales bacterium | reverse complement strand
TCGATCGGAAGCACCCCGGTGACCTGCGACCAGCTCGAGCCGTTCCAGCGCAGGACCGTGCCGGCGTTACCGACTGCCCATGCGTCGTTCGCAGTGGCGGCCCAGACTCCGCGCAGGTGCTCGGTGGTGTTGCTCTGCATCGCCGTCCAGGAGTTGTTCTGGCGGCGGATGATCACGCCGCCGTCACCGACGGCAAACACGTCGGCCGAATCACGCACGTGAACACTGAACAGGCGCGAGGTCGCGGGGATGGGTGCGGTCTCCGTGCACCAGTCCGGGCACGACGAAGCGGGCGGTCCATCGGCCATGGCCGCATCGACCGCAGCGTCGGCGGCGTCGGCAGCGTCGGCGCCACCATCACCGCCCGGCGGGGCGTCGACCTCGCTGCCGGGCTGAGAGCCGCCGCAACCGATCACGAACAACGCAGCAACGACGAGACGCATCAGCTCAAGGCTTGAGGAACGTCGTGATCACTTCTTCGTACTGCTTCTGATTCTTCACGGTTTCGGAATGCTTGAAGTTGCTGCGCGGCTTGGTCTCGCAGTCTTCGTAGTAGTCCGAGAACGATTCGCACGCGTACTTGTTCTTCGGTGCCGTGAAGTCGGCGCAGTCGCCGGCGAACGTGAACTCGCAGAACGTCTTGCCCGGATTCGCGGGGTCGGGCTCCGCGCAATCGCGATCGACGAGTCCACCCGTCTCTCCCGCCGCCTGATCACGGCCGCGGCAAGCGAACCACTGGAGCGGCTGGTTCACGGCGCCGAAGATATCGCCGTAGAAGGCACCCTCCTCGATCGTGTGCGACGCGCGCTCTGCCGGTGTCGAATCGAGTGCGGCGAGCGGCCCCCGCATCGAGATCTCGACACTCACGCCGGCGTCGTTGACGCGCGACAGGATGCAGGCGGTGACCCACCGGCGATCGCTCCGGTCGAGCCCGCGGTTGATCCACTCCGGCGCGACACCGAGCTCGCCATAGAACTCGATGGCGGGACCACCGGCAGGATCCGGCGCGACCACCGTGACGCCTTCTGGCAGCGCGCAGCCGAGCAAGAACGCGAGCAGCTCCTGACCCTCGGGCGTGTCGAGCAGATCGCCCATCGACTCGATGTTCGCCTCGAATCGGTTCGACGAGATCCGGTTCGACGAGATCCGGTTCGACGTGATCCGGTTGTTGGTCACTACCCCGTGAGAACCCGAGCTGAGGTTCTCGGACTCGTCAGTGCACGCCACGAATGCGAGCGAACTGAGCATCAGACCAACCAACTGCGTGCGCATGAGCACCATCATGCATTGGGGTCGCGAGCTGTTTCAACATATGCATCGGGCGCCGCTGTAGGTAGGGCGAGCAGCGCACCCGCGCCGACATCAGAGCTCGTCGATGCGGCGGGCCCACATCGGGTCCGTTTTCGCGAGCTCGATCGCCTCTGCACGCTGTTCAGGGCCGAGCTGACCGTGCCGTGCCGCGAGCACCCACAGCTCCAGCCGCATTCCGAGGTAGATGCTGTCGGCGCCCTGGAGTGCAGCGCGCCAGGTGGCTGCGTCAGCGTCCGCAGAGATCGCTCGGAGAACCAGGATCATGGTGTCGCCCGCCGCCTCGTTCTCTCCTGCCCGCTCGTCCTCCGCAAACGTGGCGAGCACCTCACGCAGCTCCTCGAGCTCTCCCCGCGCCGCGAGCACGCGTGCGAGCAACAGCCGATCGACGGATGTCGATCCTTCACCCGCTCGAACCTGGAGAGACAGTCCGCGGCGCGCGAGCTGAAGTGCTTCGTCGAGCTGGTTCCCCCACAAGAGCTGCTCCGCAAGATTGTGTGTCGCGACTCGCTCGGTGTGCGCTTGCCCCGCCTCGCGCGCGAGCAAGCTCGCGAGGCGGAGATCGTCCGCGCTGCGTTCGGTCTGGCCACGTGCCGCCCACAGCCAGGCTCGATTGCCATACGCGAGCGCCAGATGAAAGCGATCGCCGTGAACCTCGCAGTCACCGAGCAAGAGCTCGAACACGCGCTCTGCTTCGTCGAGCTCGCGGAGGTCAGAGAGCCCACAGCCGAGGAGCAGTGCGGCAACCATGGCCGTCTCGTGCCGCGCGGTAGCACGCGCCTCGGCGAGCACAGCGCGCAGACGTGGAATCGCGACTTCGAATTTTTGGTCGCGGTAGATGCTGCGCGCCTCCGCCAGCTCGACGTCGATCGAGAGCCCCGCAGGAACGTCGCCCGCCGTCAGCCGTACCCGCGCTGCAGTTGCCAGCTCGCGCGATCGGTCGTACTCCTCGGCGAAGTCGAGTGCGGTCGCGTGCTCGAGCATCGCCTCGATCTCGAGTCCGAGCTCGTCGACATCGCGTGCAATCGCCGTGGCTTCCTCGAGGGAGGTCCGCGCGTGATGAAGCCGCTGGAGCTGGCGCTGCGCCCGGCCTAGACCGAGGAGTGCCCGCGCTCGCGTTGCATCGCGGGCCGCCAGGACTCGCAGCGCGCCCGACCATGCAGCCTCGGCATCGAACGAGCGATGCTCGCGCTCTGCGATCTCACCGAGCTTCGCGAACGCAGACGCAGCGATCTCTGTGGTGCCGACCACCTCTGCGTGGCGAGCGACCCGTGCGGTGATCGAGGCAGCGGGTGTGGGCAGTGCACGGCAGTACGCGAGCGCAGCTTCGTGGAACAGCCGCCGGACGCTGGCATCGGTCGTGGCGTAGATGCCTTCCTCGACGAGCGGCTGCCGGAACGCGTGGCCGCGCGGCGTCGCGACGAGGATGCCAGCTGCGGTCAGCTCGCGGAGTCCGATGTCGAGATCGACCTCGGTCGTCGGCCCTCCCGTCCGCTCGACCGCCTCGACGACCGCGGCGAGCTCATCCCGCTCGAGGTCATCGCCGATGGTCGCGCACACCCGTGCGAGCGCCACCAGCTCGGGTGCGAGCGCGGTCAGCTCGCGCGCCGCAACCCACGGGCCGAGTGCGATCGGCTCGAGCTCGTTGAGCGCGCTGGTGTCGAGGAAGAACTCACCACCCGGGCGCTGGCGGATCGCGCCGCGCTCATGAATCTCGCGCGCGAGCATCGTCAGATGCAGCGGGTTGTTGTGAGCGAGCCCGACGAGCTGGCGGACCGCGCGCATCGGCGGATACTCGGCGGGTCGCAGCAGCGCGGTCGTCATCTTGATCGCCGCGTCATCCTCGAGCGGTGCGAGGACATCGCGCCGACGACGTTCGGCACCGGATCCGAGCTGCGGACGCCGTTGCTCGAGGCGTGATGCAGCGACCCCGAGCACCCAGAGCGGCAGCGATTCGCCGCCGAGCGTCGCGTACTCGAGCGCATCGAGCAGGTCGTGGTCGGCGAGGTGGAGATCGTCGAGGATCACCGCGGTCGGTCGCTTGCGCGCGGCCGCGCGGAGCGCATCGCCGATCGCGCGCACCGGTGAGCCCGCAGGCGTTCCGATCAGACCTGCGAGTGGCGGTGCCTTGCCCGCACCGGGTGCCGGAACAGTCGCGAAGTGAACCTGCGCCCCGAGCTCCGCGATCCGGCGGCCGAGCTCGGCAGCGAACACCGTCTTGCCAACGCCTGGATCACCGAGCAGCAGCGCGAACGCGGGGCCGGTCGGGCGCCACGTCCCCGAACCGCTGCGGTGATCGGCGGGCGGAGCGCCGCGCAGTGCAGCCGCAGCGTCGGCGGCGAGATCCGTCAGCAGGCCGTCGCGACCGAACAGCTCGCTGGCATCCGTCGCCTCTCCGAGTGTGCGAAAGCCCGGCCCTGCCGCATCGGCGGGCCGCGTCGGCACCTGCGCGACGGAGGCGAGCGCGCGCGTCAAGATCACGCCGGCCCACTCCGACGAGGGAAGCCACGACTCTGGCTTGTCCACCGACTCGCCGTGCAGCGCCTGGCCTTC
>JAYUYE010000639.1:0-3862 GCA_043752985.1 Myxococcales bacterium | reverse complement strand
TCGACGGGACATCCCAGCCGCAGCCCGGCACCGATCCGGAACGCATGCCGCCGGCGGCACCCGAGGCGCGCCCGGCGAGCGCGCTGCTTGGCGGCGCGCCCAGCGGCTTGGGCGCGAATGTCGACATGCGCGGCAAAGGCTTCCAGTCCTCCGCCGAGAGCTCGCAGCCACCCGACGGATCGTACGGCCGCTGCGGGCCCGGTTCTGCCTGGGGCTTCCTCGGCGATATCTACACGCCGGAGTGCCTCGCGCACGACGGCGCTGTCCGCGACGGGATCCAGAGCGGCACCTCGCCGGCGATGTCGCACCTCAAGGCGCTGCCGCTCCTGCCATCCGCGATCGGCTCCTACGGCCGCGACGTTACCGGCGCGAGCGGTGATCTCCGTACCGAAGCCGGTGTGAACGACGCGAGCGGTCGGTACGATCTGCGCGCCGGCACGGCGAGCGGCGAGTTCGTCGATGCTCGCGCGGGCGTGCAGCTCGACAACGCGAACATGAACGCCCTCGGCAGCAGCGTGGCGTTGCCGAACATGGGCGCGGAGGTGCGCGCATCGGGCGGCGGCAGCGTCGATCTCGCGCGCGGCGCGGCGCAGGGCAACGTGGGCCTCGGAGGCAGCAGCGTGAACTTCGGCGGCACGCGCATGGTTGTGCCGGACGTCGTGCAAGCGTCCGGCGGCGTGGACCTCTCGCGCGGCGCCGCGAACGCGCAACTCGGCGGCGCCAACGGCGTCGGCGGGCGAATGAACCTCTCGGAGGGTCAGCTCGAGGTCAACGCGTTCGGCCACAACGTCGACGTGGCCGGCGGCCTGCGCCGCGGTGCGAACGCCATCGGCGACGCGGCCTCCAACGCGTGGAATGCGCTGCCGAACGTCCGCATGCCGCGCCTCTGGTAGCCTGGCGCTCAGCCTGGCGCCGCGTGACGATCGAACAGCCGGCGGATCAGGCCAGGCGGATCCAGCGAGCTTTCGCCGCTTCGATCTTGCCCGCGAACCCCTGCGGGAAGTGCCGTTGCACGTAAGCGAACGCCTGCTGGATGAGCTCGCGGTCGACTTCCTGCGGGACTTCCATGTTCTGATCGTGGGGATCAGGACGGATGCCGAGGCGCACCACCTCGGTCAGGCGGAGCACGTGGAGTCGGTTCACGAACAGGGCGTGCGCGATGCCGAGAAAGAGCTCCTCGGTAGCAGGGTCCTGGGCCATGGAGGCCACCTACCTACCACAGCCCTAGGGGCGTTTCCATGCGCTCGCCAGCCCGATCAGGCGCGCGTTCGGGGTGATCGCGTAACCCTGCACATCGACATTGGATAAGACGACATTGTCTTCGTGCCAGAGGGGGATCGTCGGGACGTCCCCGGCCACCAGGCGCTGGACTTCGCTGTACATGGCCATCCGCTTGGCTCGGTCCAGCTCGTGCCGGCCGGCCTGGGTCAGCTCGTCGACCCGGGCGTTCCGGTACCGCCAGCGGTTGCCACCATCGGGGTTGGTCGCATCGGGGATCCGGGACGAATGAAAGTACGTGAAGTAGAAGTCCGGATCGGTGATGTCGGAGGTCTGCATCGAGGCGAGCTGGTAAGCGCCCTTCTTGATGTCGGTGAAGAACGTCGCGAACTCGAAGCTGCGGACCTCGACCTCGAGACCGACCTCCGCGAGCTGCGCCGCGATCACGCGAGCGAGCGTGACGCGGAATGCGTCCGAGCTTGTCTTGTACACGAGCCGCGCACGCGGCTTCGGTCCCGCGCCATCGGGATCGCGAAGCCCCGCTTCATCGAGCAGCTGGTTCGCGCGGGCGACGTCGTGGTTCCACCGCGGGACGTCGGGCTCGTACGCCCAGTGGCCGGGGGCAACCAGGCCGGTCGCGAGGCGTGCGCGACCGCCGAACTTCGCCGCGATGATCGCAGGACGATCGATCGCGAGCGCGATCGCCTGGCGCACGCGGACATCGTCGAGCAGCGGATCGAGGTTGTTGAGCAGCATCTGCGTGAGGAGGATGCTCGGCGCCGACGTGACCTGGACGCGCGGGCGATCCTTTACTTCCTCGACGAGGTCGAGCCGCACGCCGTTCTGGATCAGATCGGCGGACCCGCCGACCATCATCAGGAGCCGCGCGGACGCGTCGCGCACGAACTTGATCTCGACGTGCGGGACCTTCGGCGTCGCACCGTAGTAGTGCGGGTTGACGTCGAGCAGCGCGTGGCTCGACGTCAGCTCGTTGACGACGTACGGCCCGGCGCCCTTCCCGTTACGCGAGATGATCCCGAAGTCGATATCGGTCTCGAACGTCGCGAGCGGCTCGCGAAGATGGAACCGCACGCTGCTCGGTCCCGTCACCTCGACGCGCGAAAACCGCTCGGAGAAGCCGCGATGGAACAGGCTGTCGGAGTCCTTCGCCAGCATCGACTCGTACGTGTAAGCGACGTCCTCGGCGCTCACCGGGCTGCCATCGGAGAACTTCGCGTCGGGCCGGATCTCGATGTCCCACGCGAGATCGCCGGCGCGCTGCACCTTCGTCGCCAGCTCGAGCCGGGGCACGAGCGACACGGTGTCGACCGCGGTCAGCCCGACGTGAACGAGCTTGGACAGCTTACCGTCGTAGTTGGAGATCGCGTGGCGCGGATCGCTGCTCGCCATCGACGCCTCGATCACGACGACGAGCGTGTCGTCGGGCGTGCGCCGGTGGCGCGGGCTGCACCCGATCGCGACCGCGATCACCACGAGCCACAGCTTCATCGCCGCGATCGTACCACCCGCGAGCGACGTGATAACGTTTCCATGTGGGCACCCGTCGCGGCGCGTTGTGGCTGGTCGTGATCGCGGCGATCGCGGGCACCGCTCCGAGCTTGGCTGGCTCGGAAGGCAGCGCCGCCCCTCCGACGGGCACCGCCACCGACCCCGACGACGAGGGCGGCGCCGGCAGTGGCAGCGGCAGCGTGCTGATCGCCCCCGCCCTGCCCGCCGCGAAGCGCGCCTGGCTCGGCGAGCGGATCACCACGGCGGTCTCGGCACGCCCAACACTCGGTGGCGCGAAGATCGCGATCGCGATCACCGACCTCGTCAGCGGCGACGAGGTGTTCGCGCTGCGCGCGGATGACGGCATGAACCTCGCGTCGAACGCGAAGCTCCTGACCTCGATCGCAGCGCTCGGCGTCCTCGGCAATGGCTTTCGCTGGCGAACCTCCGTGTTCGTCGACCCCGTGGACGAGACCGGCACGGTCGCGGGCGACATCTACCTGCGCGGCCGCGGCGACCCGATGCTCACCGTGGGCCAGCTCGAGGAGCTCGCCGACGAGCTGCTCGCACGCGGAATCCGCACGATCGAGGGCCGGCTCGTGCTCGATGCCGTGTACTTCGACGCCGACGTCGAGCCGCCCCACTTCGCCGAACAACCGAAGGAGCATGCGGGATTTCGCGCGCCGGTCGCGAGCCTCGGGGTTGCCCGCAGTGCCGCGACGATCAAGATCGTCGCCGAGCCCGGTGGTGCCGCCGCCACGGTGACGCTTGCTCCCGACACCGGCAGGTACCTGCAGCTCACCAAGCGCGAGGTCATCAGCGTCACCGAGGGCCGAACGCGACTGCGCGTCGAGACCAAGCTCAAGCGTGACCACGTCGAGTACGAGGTCTCCGGTCAGATCCGCGCCGGCGAAGGCAGCTGGGATCTGCGCCGCCGCGTCGATGATCCGGCTCGGTTCGCTGCCGAGGTGTTCCGCCGCGCGCTCGCCGTCCGCGGGATCTCGATCCGTCAGAAGACGATCGGCGCGGGCCCGGTGCCGCCGACCGCGAAGCTGTACGCCGCGCACGACAGCGCTCCGCTGTCCGAGGTGCTGCGCTTCATGAACAAGACCAGCGACAACTACGTCGCGGAGTC
>JAYUYE010000638.1:0-3864 GCA_043752985.1 Myxococcales bacterium | reverse complement strand
CGCTCGATCAGTGGGCCGGCCACGACGGCCCGGGCGCTCAGGATCCCGTGCTGCGCGACCTCGCCACGCGACTCGTCGATCGCCACCTGTTCAAGACGTTCGATCTCGGTGATGACCGCGCGGCCGCCGATCGGCTGTGGCCGCAGGCGCTCGAGGTCGCGGAGAAGCGGTTCCCCGGACACGCCACGAGCTACGTCCACCTCGACACGGCACGGCAGGTCGGCTACCTCGCGACCGACGACGAGGAGCTCCACGTGATCGATCACCCGAAGTATGGAGCGGTGACGCTGTCGCGTTTGCTCGAGGACATGCCGCTCGGCCAGCCGATGGCGGCGATCCGACTCGTCTGTGCGCCCGAGCTCGTCGACGATCTGCGCCCGCTGGTCGAGCACGCGCTCGGTCGCGGCCGCGGTCGCAAGTAGCACCAACGTTCGCCGGCTGCTCCCGCGTAACGGAATCGGGCCGAGCAGCTTCAAAGATTGCGGCGAGAGCACCGCCGCACGCAACACCATGACAAGAACCACCGAGGTCCCTCGCCCCCGACCGGCCGCCGAGAAAACGCCGCGGCCGAAGCGGGGTGCAGCCCGGGTCACGGTCGTCCTGCCATGGGATCTCGATCCGCGGATGGCGGCGTTCCCAAAAACTCCCGCCGATGGACAGCTCCTGGTCCTCGAGACGCGCGGCAAGCCGACCGCGCTCCCGTTCCACCGCCAGAAGCTCGCGCTGGTGGTCAGCGCGCTCCGGCACTTCGTCGCGGAGCGTCGCGCCGCGGGCTTTCACGTCGAGCACCGCGTGGCCGACGACTACGCGACCGGGGTGCGCGAGTTCGCCGCGTGGGCAAAGCCAGCTTCGCTGCACGCGACGGAGCCGCGCGAGGCTGCCATCGACGCTCGGTTTCGCAACCTCGCGAAGGAGCTCCCGCTCGAGCTGCATCCCGACGGTGGACCCGGCGGGCACTTTCTGACCACGCGCGCCGAGTTCGCGGCGTGGACCGAGGGGCGGACCGTGGTGCGGATGGAGCACTTCTATCCGACGATGCGCCGGCGCTACGGCCTGCTCGTCGACAAGCATGGCAAGCCCGAGGGCGGGAAGTGGTCGTTCGACTCCGAGAACCGCGGCCATGCGCGCCACGTCGAGATGCCCGAGATCCCGTGGTTCACGCCCGATGCGATCACGCAGAGTGCCTTGCGATTCGCCGGACGCGTCGGCCGCTGGGGCACGGCCGAACCGTTCGGCTGGCCGGTGACGCGCACCGAAGCGCTGTCGTGGCTGGCGACGTTCGTCACGCAACGCTTGCCCGGCTTCGGGCCGTACGAGGACGCGATCCGCAGCGACTCGCGCTTCCTGTTTCATAGCCTGCTAAGCCCGGCACTAAACCTTGGCCTTCTGCATCCACTCGAGGTCGCGCAGGCCGCGGCCGATGCCTACCGCGCGGGCTCGATCGATCTGCCGTCGGCGGAGGGCTTCATCCGCCAGGTGATCGGCTGGCGCGAGTTCATGCGCGGCGTGTACTGGCAGCTGATGCCCGCGCTGCGCACGGCGAACCAGCTCGGCGCCACGCTCCCCCTCCCCGCCGCGTTCTGGGAACCCGAGCGCACGGACGCGCAGTGCTTGCGCGAGGCGCTCGAGGGCGTGCGCGATACCGGCTACGCGCACCACATCGAGCGCCTGATGGTGATCTGCAACTACGCCACGCTCGCGGGGATCGAGCCGCGCGCGGTATCGCACTGGTTCTGGGCAGCGTTCGTGGACGCCTACGAGTGGGTCGAGCTGCCCAACGTGGTCGGCATGGGCCTGTTCGGCACCGATGCCTTCACGACCAAGCCGTACATCGCGACCTCGGCATACATCCGTCGGATGTCGGGCGTGCCGACCACCAAGCTCGGGCACCGGAGCCCGGCTATCCGCGACGAAGCGCCGTGCGCACGCTGCGCCTTCGATCCGACCCAGCGCACGGGCGCGACCGCGTGTCCGTACAATTCGATGTACTGGGACTTCCTCGCGCGCCACCGCAAGCGGCTCGAGGTCAACCCGCGAATGCGGACCATCGTGAAGAACCTCGACCGGATCGATGCGAAGGAGCTGCGCGCGATCAAGTCCGCCGCCGACGCCCATCGCGCGACCCTGGCGCCGCTCGACCCGCCGTGGACGTTCGATGACGACGCCGGCTAGTGAGCTGGGTGAACGTCGCGTCCGCGCGTGGGCGGTGAACCTCGCTGCGGCCCCGGCCGGGTCGCACGACGGCCTGCGCGGTCTCGAGTGGCACGAGCACACAACTCGACAGCACGGACCGTGGTGCGAATCGCATCAAGCCGTTCGCACCTGGTGCAATTTGCGTCGAGGTATGCTGTGCGACGAACATTCATGGCGAGACAACGCATTGCAATCCTCGGCGGCGGAATGGCATCGCTGACAGCGGCGTTCGAGATCACGAACGCGCCCGGCTGGCAGGATACCTAGATCTCCGTCAACAGCGCGTACATCAGCGGCATGTACGACCTCGGGTTCTCACTGCCCGGGCAGGTCGGCGCGGGCACCGCGATCAACGGGATCCTTCGGCTGTGCTGGACCTACAAGGGCGCGGTGATGTGGAAGATGCAGGCGGGGATGGGCGACGCGATCTTCGCCCCGCTCTACCTCGCGCTCAAGAAGCGCGGCGTGAAGTTCGAGTTCTTCCAGCGCGTCGACGAGCTGAAGCTGTCGGCCGACAAGTCCTAGGTCGCGCAGATCGTGATCGGGCAGCAGGCGATCGTGCGCGGCGAGTACGATCCGCTGGTCGTCGTCGAAAAGCTGCCGTGCTGGCCGAGCGCACCGAAGTTCGAGCTGCTCGACGACGGCCCGCAGCTCGCGGCCTCCGGTGAGGATCTCGAGGACTGGTGGACCGCGTGGAAGGATCCGCTGCCACCGCGTGTGCTCCAGAACGGCGTCGACTTCGACACCGTGATCCTCGGGTGCTCGGTCGGCATCTTCCCGTACATCGCGAAGAAGCTGATCGCCGCGAGCCCCGCGCTCGCTCAGATGGTCGCCAAGGTCGGAACCACCCAGACGCAGGCCGCGCAGCTGTGGATGTCGACGGACCTCGCCGGTCTCGGGTGGACGCTGCCGAGCCCCGTGCTCGACGGCTACGCCGAGCCGATGGATACGTGGGCAGACATGAGCCACCTGATCGATCGCGAGTCGTGGCCCGCCGGTGCAGTGAAGAACATCGCGTACCTGTGCAGCCCGCTGCCCGATGACGTGCCGCCGCCTCCGCGCACCGAGCACGACTACGCGAAGCGGCAGAACGCACGCGTGAAGGCAAACTCGCTCCACTGGCTCGACCAGTTCGCGAAGGGTTTGTGGCCGTCCTTCGATTACGCGCTGATGGTCGCGCCGGGGTCGTCGCTCGTCGGGCCCGAGAGATTCGACACCCAGTACTGGCTCGCCACGCTGAACCCGAGCGATCGCTACGTGCTCGCGCTACCGGGCTCGGTCGACCATCGGCTCGGCACCACGGGCGCGGGCTTCACGAACCTCTACCTGGCCGGTGATTATCTCAAGACGGGGATGAACGTCGGCTGCGTCGAGGCAGCGGCGATGGGTGGCATGCATGCGTCGCGCGCGATCTGCGGGCGACCGGAGGAGATCATCGGTGACGCGACCTGAGTACATCGCACGCGGCGGCGACCTCGTGATGGCGCCTCCGCTCAAGCTCGATGGCGCGACGATGTACTCGTTCGTCGTCCCCGCGGACCTCGCCGCGCTCCAGGCAATCTGCGATCAGCAGCTCAATGTGGTCGCCGGCGCAGGGACCTACAAGCCGCTGCTACCGATGGTCGCGATCGTGTGCGCGAACATCACGGACTCGTACTCGACCGTGCCGCC
>JAYUYE010000637.1:0-9325 GCA_043752985.1 Myxococcales bacterium | reverse complement strand
CGCGACCGTCTCGCACAGGAGCGTGCGCAGCAGGGTCGCCTTCGCGGTCGGCTTGCGCGGCTTCGCCTTCGGCCCGCAGGTGCGCGCGCCGATCCGGCCCGAGAAGTCGTCATCGACGTCGTAGATCACGCCGTCGCGATCGACGAACCGCCCCGCATCGAGGGCGAGGGCACCTGCGTGCCGGGTCGCGAGCTTGGCTTCGGGCCACGACTTCGACGGCGGCCGGTACATCGAGTAGTGGTGCACCTCGACGATGTTGTGCGCCTCGAGCACCGCGGCCATGTCGTCGAGGGCGAGCACGAGCCGGCAGTCCGCGATCTCCCAGCGGGACGTGGCACGGGCCTCCTCCGACTGCCGGGTCCGGAACGTGACCCCGTGCATCGGGCCGGTCAACCGCACACCCGCGAGCACGCCGGGAGACGGCTCGGAGGTGAACGGGATCTCTCGCGTCACCAGCTCGGCCTCGCACTCCTCCTTGGTCATCCTGCCGTAGCGGTACGCCGCGGTCGTCGTGCCATCGAACGTGCTCGTGACATGGCGGCGGTGCTTTCGACGGCGCCCCGCATCGGCCGTTCCGACGGAGGCGACCAGGACGATCGCGAGAGCTGCGCGCCACATGCGGCGAACGTAGTCGAAAACTTGCCCGTGCTACCCGGTCCGGACTACGAGTTTTATGGGCACTTTATGGACTCATCAAACGCACTCCAGCTGATGGTCGCGACGCCGCCTCCTCCGATCGTGGAGGACAGCCGTCCCGCGGCGGTCCTGCGCGGCACGTCGCGCGGCCTCGAAGTGTTCATCAACGGTACCGCCGCGATCGACGCGATCATCCACGCGCTGGTCAAGCGCCTCGAGGAGGCCCCCGGCTTCTTCCGCGGCAGCGATGTCCGGGTCCGGATCGAGGACGGTCCACTCGCCGCCGGCTACCTCGCGCGGCTCGACGACACCGCGAGCCTCTACGGGCTGCGGATCATCGAGGTCTCGGCCGTCAAGCGCGACAGCGACGCCGTCCCGCAGCCAAGCCTCGCGGCTGGCTCTGCGCCGACCTTTGATGAAGAGCCCACCGGCTCGGCGTTGATCTCGCACTTCACCGCGCCTCCCGACGCGACGCTGGTCGACACCGTCCTTCACCTCGAGCCTGCGATCCTCGCGGCGGCCGAGCTGACCGACCTGCTCGACATCATCGAGGAGCCCGTCGCGCCCGGCATGGCGTTCGAAGAGCCGACCCAGACCGCGGTCCCGCTGTCGCTCGCCGCGACCGCCGAGGCCGAGCTCGAGACCACGAGCGGCACCCGACTCGTCGTCGGTCCCGTGCGTTCGGGCGTGATCCTCGAGCATGCCGGTCACCTCATCGTGTTCGGCGACGTCAACCCCGGCGCCGAGATCCGCGCCGAGGGAAACATCGTCGTCCTCGGTCGCCTCCGCGGCACGGCTCACGCCGGCATCGGGCAGGACGTCGGGTTCATCCTCGCGCTCCGCCTCGAGCCCCAGCAGCTGCGCATTGGCCGCAAGGTCGCGCGCGCAGCCGACAGCGACACTCCGGCATCCGACGCCGAGATCGCCTCGTGTACCGGCGAGGTGATCGTCGTCGAGCGCTACCTCGGCAAGCTGCCCCGCAACCTCGCTTCCAGCATCTAGTCCCGCACGAACGTCAAAGGAGTTTCAACGCCATGGGTCGAGCCATCGTCATCACATCAGGCAAGGGAGGGGTCGGAAAGACCACCACCACCGCCAACCTCGGAGCTGCGCTCGCTCAGCTCGGTCACTCCGTCGTGCTCGTCGACGCGGACATCGGCCTCCGCAACCTCGACGTCGTGATGGGGCTCGAGAACCGCATCGTCTACCACGTGGTCGACGTGATCCGCGGCAAGTGCAGCCTGCAGAAGGCGTTGATCAAGGACCGCCGCCTGGACAACCTGTGGTTGCTCCCCGCGTCGCAGACCGACGACAAGGATGCGGTCACGCCCGCCGAGATGCGCAGCCTGATCTTCGAGCTCAAGACCACGCACGACTTCGTTCTGATCGACTGTCCCGCGGGCATCGAGCAGGGCTTCAAGAACGCGATCGCCGGCGCTGACGAAGCGATCGTGGTCGCGACCCCCGAGGTCTCGTCGATCCGCGATGCCGACCGCGTGGTCGGCCTCCTCGCCGCGGCCGATGTCTCGGCGCGCCTGATCGTCAACCGGATCTCCGCGCACCTCGTGAAGCGCGGCGACATGCTGTCTCAGGCGGACGTGATCGAGATCCTGGCGCTCGACATGCTCGGCGCGATTCCGCTCGATGATCAGGTGATCGCCACGACCAACAAGGGCGTGCCGGCTGTGCTCGAGAACAAGTGCCTCGCCGCGAAGGAGTTCATCCGCATCGCGAAGAAGCTCGCCGGCCACGAGGTCGAAGCAGAAGCCGTCGGCTTCTTCACCCGTATCGGCCGCGCGCTCGGCCTGTCTGCCACTTCGGCGTGAGGAGCCTGCGAGCCATGTGGAATGGAATCAAGAACCTCATCTCGGGTAAGTCGACCCGCGATGTGGCGAAGGGGCGGCTGCACCTCGTGCTCGCCCATGATCGGTCGGGACTCGAGGGCGGCCGGCTTCAGGAGATGCGCGCCGAGATCGCCGCTGTGATCGCGAAGTACGTGCCGATCGATGCGTCGGCCGTCGAGATCCAGATCGAGACGCGCAGCCGGCAGACGCAGCTGACCGTGTCGTCTGCGATTCAGCCGCGCAACGTCTAGCCAGAGCCTCCGCCGATGCAGTTGCGCGAGCTGGTGGCAGCGCTCCTCCTGCTCGTCGGCTGTTCGAAGCCCGAGAAGGCTGCGGATGCCAAAGGCTCTGCCGCACCCACGGTGCACGTGGCGCCGGTCCCGCAGCTCGACGAGGAGCTGAAGGCACCGATCCCGGCGATGCCCTTGCTGACCGGGGTCTTTGTTTGCCGGAGCAAGACCCCGTCGGCGGTGGTCTGGCGCGCGCGGAGGCCGGACCAGCCGTGGGAGCTCCCGTTCGAGCTGACGGAATGCCCGACGGTGCCGTCGATCTACGGCACCGCCACCTTTGGCATGGATGTCCCGACGGCACAGGCGGCCGTGACGGGCGCGATGATCGACGATAACTTCGCGTATCTCACCATCGGCGATCATCCGTTTCAGCAGCGCTTCAACTTCCAGTTCGACCCCGCGACCCGCACGCTACAGATCTTTTCGTTTCAGGTCGACGCAGATGGTTTCGCTGCGATGAAGGCCGCGTGGGGCGAGCCGTTGGTTCGCACGCGCTACGGCAAGAAGCTCTACGCGTGGTTCAACTCCGCCACGAGGACCAAGGCCCACGCGATAGAGGAAAGCTGGTACCGCACGAGTGCGCAGACCGCAACGTTCGAGAAGATCCCAGCGTATCGGGTCAGCTTCGTCGAGTACACGCCACTCGTCGCGCTGCTCGGCCCGGGCGGCATCGTCGGCAAACCGTTGCTCGGGAGGTCCGCCCAGGAGATCGCCGCAGCACATCCCGGACTGTTCGTGGCAGCGGATCGAAACCAGCTGGAGCGCGACGAGTCGGTACCGACGAAACCGCCCAGGACCATGCGAGTCCCCGAGACCGAGACGGGCGAGCAGCAGACGCTGATCTTCGGCACGTGGGCGGGCGGCAAGCTCGAGGGCTACTCTTTCACGATCCCCTACGGCAAGGATGACAGGCTGAGGCAAGAGCTGCTCGCGCAGGTCGTTGCGGCGCTGGGCAATCCGATCGAGGCGCGCAAAGGCGAGTACACGTTCAAAACGCCGAACGGCCTGTTCGTCGATCTCGAGCGCGGCTACACAGGCGAGGAGTGGCAGCTCAAGGTGCGCGCGAAGTAGTCACTCCAGCGCGGCGTCATCGCTCGCAGGCGTCGGGAGCGGCGGCGAGATCTGCGGCGCGGAGGTCTCGACGTCGCCCCAGTCCTCGTCGACGGATGTCGCGGCGGTCGGCGCCGCCTTCGGTGCCTTCGGCCTGCTCGACGTCGTGGCTCCGGCGTTCCCGGTGCCCTTGGCCGCGGGCAAATTCTCCGTGCGCTTCCTGGCGGGCTTGGCCTCGGGCTTCGGCTTCGCAGCCGGCTTGGCCTTGGGCTTCGGCTTCGCAGCCGGCTTGGCCTTCGGCTTGGCCTTCGGCTTGGCCTTTGCCTTTGCCTTGATCGGCGCCTTGGCCTGCTTCTTCGGCGCTGCCTTCGCCTTAACCTTCGACTTCACCCTCGATGATTTCGCCATCAGATCCTTCGTCGCATCAAACTCACGTTACCGTCAACGCCACTCCCGTGGCCGATGTTCCGTTTCCCGAAAGCCTGTGTCAGCGCTGCACACACCTGCGCCTGATCACGAGCGGCAAGGGCTCGGTGTTCCTGATGTGCCAGGAACCGACGCTGCCAAGGTATCCGCCGCAGCCGGTCCGCGCGTGCCGCGGCTTCATGCCGAAGGGGTGAGCCGGCGCGCGATCCGGGCGATCACCAGGTGCGCGAACGCCGTCGCGACCAGGACCACGCCGACCGCGCAGACGATGACGGACATCTTCCCGATCGGATCCTTCGACGACACCGACGCGACCGACGCGACCGACTGGATCACGACCATGGTGATCAGAAGGCCGAGCGCACTCGCCGCGGCCAGGCGGCGCAGGCGGCCTCGACGGTCGAGGAGGTCAATCGCAGCGTCATTCATGAACAGACGACACCGACGCACTCGCCTGGTTGCGCTCGTCGACCCAGCGGGCGAGGTCGGGCCAGCACTCGAGCGGGCACCAGCAGAACCGGTCGCGTGCCTCCCGCGCGAGGTGGTCGGCGAGGTCGTTGTCGCCGCGCGCCGCGACCACGCGGGCGAGAGCCGCGATCGTCAGTGACGTGTTGTTGATCTCGAGGGCCAGTCGGATCCAGCGATCGATGCGGTCCTCCTCGAGGAGGTGCTCGGAGTGGTCGACGATCGCGATCGCGAGATCCGCGCCGGCGAGCGAGACCTCCACGAGATCAGACACCGGCTCGGGGGGCGTGATTCCACCGCGCACTGCCTTGGCGTGGCCCACAGCGCCGCCTCGCGCGTGGAGCTCGACGAGGGCGATCTGAACAACGAGGCGATGGATGTTGTCGGGCTTGAACAGCGTCAGCGCCCGCTCGAAGATCCGGATCGCCTGCGCGTCCTCGCCGCGGGCGTAGGCGATGAACCCCTCGGTCCACGCCCGTAGCTGCGCACGCGGCCCGCGGACCGGCGTCTTCAGCGTCGCGAGAACTGCCTCCGCGCCTGCCAGGTCACCCGCGCTCAGCCGCGACTGAGCCTGGATGTATGGGTGCGTGGTGCGGCGAACGATCCAGAGAGCGGTGCCGATGATCCCGCCTGCCAGAAAGCCCGCGGGTAAGCCGGTGATTCCGAGGACGGTCAGCGGGACGCCCATGATCAGGCCGGCCACCAAGCCCAGCTTCACCTGGTTGAGCGTGCGGGCGCGCCTGGTGACCTCACGGCCATGGGAGTCGATGACGAGTAACTCGCCCGGGCGCACCGTCCGCGCGGACTCCGCGATCCGGAGGCCCTTCTGGTGGACCACCAAGCCCGTCGACATGGCAGCAGTCTCGCTGATTCTCGCCCGCGGTGGCGACTCGAGTGGCCGGCGACTATGACTGCGCACTCCCCAGTGCACCCATGTAGTTGCCGCACTGCGCGATCAAGAAGATCGCGGGCCTATCACGCTCTGACCGACGGCATGCTCGCTGCACGTCCACAGCACATGATGAGGGCCATCGTAGTCGCTTCCGTTTTCGGTTCGCTGGTGGGTTGTGCGGCCAGTGGGTCGGATGACGCTCCGCCGGTCCTCGAAGTGACCAGCCCGGCGCGCGGAACCACCTCGCAGGGCGACCAGGTCACCGTGACGGGCCGCGTCACGGACGACAAGAGCGGCGTCAAGGTCCGCGTTCAGGGTACCGACGTGACCCCGTCGGCTGACGGCTCCTTCTCGGCAACCATCACCGCACAGCCGGGCCTCGAGATCATCGAGACCCACGCGATCGACTCCGCCGGAAACGACGTCCGCGACGTGCGCGCCGTGCTCAGCGGCAACCTCGAGGCGAGCGACGGCTCGGTCGCCTCACCGGTCGGCGCTCGCGTCTCGCCCGCCGCGCTGACGGCGGTCGGCACCGCTCTCGGCACGACCGCAGAGGGCATCGACTTCACCGCGGCCGCCCTCGCGATGAACCCCGTCTACAACAACACCGGCTGCCTCGGCGCCCGGATCGACGTCACCAGCATCTCGCTCGCGAACATCGGCATCGGCCTCACCCCGGGCGCGGGCGTGCTCAACACCGCGGTCGCGATCGACAACGTCGAGGTCAAGCTCCGCGCAAACTTCAAGGTCGCCTGCATCGGCGGCAGCACGAACATCACCGTTCGCTCGACCAAGGCGAAGATCAACGGCGGCCTCGGTCTCGCGGTCTCTGCCGGCAAGCTCTCCGCATCGTTGCCGACCTCGTCGGTCGTCCTCGAAGGCTTCACGATCGACGTCGGCGGCGTGCCGGGTGCGATCGAGAGCCTGCTCAAGGGCGAGGCCCGTAAGGCCGTCGAGAACGCACTGACCAAGGTGATCAAGGACAAGGTTCCGCCGATGGCGAACACCGCGCTGTCCGGTCTGCTTGCGAAGCCGTTCAACGCCGACCTCCTCGGGAACCCGACGACGTTGACGGTCGCCCCGAAGACGCTCGACATCTCGGCCGACGGAATCTTCGTCGCGGTCGACACCAAGGTCCTCGTCACCGGTGGCGAGGGCGGCATGTACCTCTCGAACCCCGTTCCGATGTCCGCCGCCCTGATGCAGGCGTCGAGCGGCATCAGCGTTGCGATCGCGGATGACACCGTGAACCAGCTGTTCGCAGGCCTCTGGGGCGCCGGCGCGTTCGAGCAGACCCTGTCGATCGACTCGGTCGGCGTCCTCGCCTCGCTGCTCGACGACGATGCCGCGACCCTCGGCATCGAGCTCATGCTGCCCCCGACCGTGTCGACCATGGGTGGCGCGCTCGAGCTCGGCGTCGGCGACCTGATCGTGACCGTCAAAGATGCGGGCGGCGTCGAGATCCAGAAGCTCGCTCTCTCGCTATCGACCACGCTCGCCGCGGGCCCGACGCAGACCGGCGCCATCACGATGACGGTCGGCGCGCCGACGGTGTTCGCTCAGGTGCTCGCGCAGAGCGACGCCGTGGATCGCCCGCTGACGTCGGCGCAGGTCGAAGGAATCATCACCGGCGTGTGGGGCGTGGTCGGTGGCCAGGCCGACGCCGCGCTCGCGAAGCTGCCGATGCCCGCCGTCGCCGGCATCGAGCTCGGCGCCCCCGCCGTCGAGGGTCGCGACGGCTTCGTGTTCGCCGACATCTCGGTCCAGTAATCAGCGCCCGGAGCTTTCGACCGACGGGGGCACTGGCTACAACTCGTGTCGCCCTGGTCGATCTACACGCCAGGTCCGATCTACAGTTGATGCGGGATGGACGAAGCGACTCTGCGGTCATTGCTCGAGGCGCTGGCAGCAACGCCGAACAACTCTTCCCTTCGCATCGCGGTGATCCGCGGGCTTCACAGTACGGGGGATGCGCGAGCTGCGGACCACGTCGATGGGCTCGTCCCGTCGGCGCTCAGTGCCAAGGACCGCGCGTTCGTCGCGACGGTGTTGCTGCGAGCCGGGGGTCCCACGCGGGCGCTCGGGTTCCTCGATGGCGAGACGGATCCGGAGGTCACCATCGTGCGCGCGCGCGTTCATCACGCGCTCGGTGATCAGGCCGCCGCGCTCGCTGCCTACGAGGCCGCGGTCAAGGGCAACCCCACGTTCGAGGACCGCGACCTGCGCACCGCGATCGCCGCGAAGGTCACCGTGCACACCGGCGGCGGCGACGGGCTGCGGCTGCGCGTGGTGTCCAACGACGACACCGACAATGTCGAGGTCGATCGCCTGCTGCATCCCGAGCAATCTGCCGTGACGTTCGCGGACGTCGGTGGGCTCGAGGAAATCAAGGCGCAGGTCGAGAAGAAGATCATCCTGCCGTTCCAGAAGCCGGCGCTGTTCGCGAAGTTCAAGAAGAAGCCGGGTGGCGGCATCCTGATGTACGGACCGCCGGGCTGCGGCAAGACGCTGCTCGCGCGCGCAACCGCCGGCCAGTGCAAGGCGCAGTTCCTCAACGTCGCGATCGAGGACGTCCTCGACATGTACATCGGTGAGAGCGAGCGCAAGCTTCACGCGCTGTTCGAAAAGGCGCGCGCGTCGACGCCGGCCGTGATGTTCTTCGACGAGCTCGAGGCACTCGCCGGCAAGCGCCAGCACACGCGCGAGCTGACGTCGTCGAAGTTGGTCAGTCAGTTCCTCTCGGAGATGGACGGCTTCGTCAAGAATAACTCCGGCGTTCTGATCCTCGGCGCGACGAACGTGCCGTGGGCGATCGATCCCGCGTTCCGTCGCCCGGGCCGGTTCGATCGCGTGCTGTTCGTTCCGCCACCGGATCGCCCTGCGCGCGCGCAGATTCTCAAGATCCTGCTCACGGGACGGCCGACCGGCGAGATCGATCACGAGTCGCTCGCCTCGCGAACCTCCGGGTTCTCGGGCGCGGATCTCGAGAACCTCGTCGACACCGCGGCCGATCGCGCGATCGCGGCCTCGCTCGACAAGAACACCGAGATCCCGATCGATCAGTCGCACATGACCGCCGCGCTCGGCGAGATCAAGTCGACGACGATCGAGTGGCTGACCACGGCGCGTAACTATGCGCGGTACTCCAACGAGGGCGGCCAGTACGACGAGGTACTCGACTTCCTCAAGAAGCACGGCAAGTCATGAGCTACACGATCGCCGACGAGCCGCACGAGACATCCCTCGGTGCGTATGTGGTGAGCCCGAGCGCTCCGCTGCTCGCGTCCATGATGTGCGGCGCGTGGATGACGTGGCCGTGGTTCGCGTTCAACGCGATCGCCATGGGCAGTCCGACAAAGAAGAAGGAGCTGACGCTGTGCGCGATCGCGCTGGGCGGCACCGCGCTCCTCGGAGCGATCGTGCTCGCGCTCGTCGATGCAGGCTGGATCCCGCTCGGCACGCCCTTCAAGCTCGCGATGCTCGCGATCTCGACCTGGAAGCTCGCGTTCGCCTATTACATCTCGACGGTTCAGTTGCGGACGTTCCACGTCTACGAGTACTACGGCGGTGCCGTCCGGAACGCGGGCGCCATCATCGGCACCGGGTTCTGGCTCAAGGGCCTCGTGTTCGCGCTGAGTGACGATCCGCTGTGGATCATCATCGTCGGCGGAGGCCTGTGACGTGGCGGAACGTCAGATCCAAGTTCTGATCGAGCAGGCGAA
>JAYUYE010000636.1:0-3868 GCA_043752985.1 Myxococcales bacterium | reverse complement strand
CCCCGAGCCCGAGCCCGAGCAGCTTGTCGACAATCAGCGAGCCGACCGCACCTAGGGTCAGCGCGTAGACCGCAGCCTCGAGGAGCACGGGCGCGGCGACGTCGAGGGTGAGCGTCGTCCAGCGTCGCTCGCGGCGCAGCCAGAGCAAGAATCCGATCGCGACGACGACGTGCAGCAACAGATATGCGGCGCGACCGCCGACGGCGCCGTACAGCGCGCGGGTCACGACATCGGCACCGTTGACCCGCCCGCCGAACAGCACGCCGATCTCGTAGGCGAGCAGCAGCGGAAAGATCAGCACGAGGCTCGCCGCGACATCACCGTGCCCGGTCGAGATCGGCTTCGCTGCCTGCGCAGGTGCCGCGCGCTGGACTCGCTTCCTCGTCATGCGTTGCTGCGCGACCGCGGCGAACGGCGCGGCTTTTTCACGGGCGGCGCGGGCAGCTTCGAGCGCTTCTTGGCAGCCGGCGACAGCGACGGCGGCGTGACCGTTGCCGTGATCTCACGATCGGCCCGCAGGTAGGTCGCGGCCGCGGCGGCGATGTCCTCGGGCCGCACTGCGCGGATCGCGTCGTCGTAGCCGGCCCAGGTCTGCCAACCGAGTCCGTATGCCTCGTGATAAGCCATCGCGTTCGCGACCGCGGCGCGCCGCTGCATCGAGATCTGATGACTCCCGATCAGGTAGCTGCGAGCACGCTCGACCTCCGCGGCCGTGACGCCCGAGGTCCGCACGCGGTCGAGCTCGGAGCGCACCGCGGCAATCGCCGCAGGCAGCTTCTCCGGTGCGCACGACAGATAAACCGCGACGAAGCCCGGGTCGACACCCTCGACGGAGTGCGCCGAGACCCGATAGGCGAGCGCTTGCTTCTCGCGGAGCTCGCCGAACAGCCGGCCGCTCTGCCCGCCGAGGATCGCGACGAGGACCTCGAGCGCGAATCGATCGGGCGCATCGACCTTGGCGCCCGGGAATCCGACGACGAGGTGGGCCTGCGCGCGCTCGAGGTAGCGATAGACCTCGCGATCGCTCGCGCTCCGGCCCTCGACCTTCGGCAGCACGACCGCGGGCAGCGTGACCTTCGCCTTCGGCGCTCGACCGAACCGCGCCTTGACCGCGGTGATCACCTCGTCGATCTCGACGTCGCCGACGACCGCGAGCGTCATCGCCGACATCGGATAGCGCTCGCGATAGAACTGCGCGAGCTTCGTGCGGGTCAGCTCGGCGACCGATCCTGGCGTGCCGAGCGGATCGCGCGCGTACGGATGCGATCCATAGAGCGCCTCGGAGAACGTGCGGAACGCGACCTGGCTCGGACTGTCACCCTGAGCGATCTGATCGTCGAGGAGGAGCCGGCGCTCGCGGATGAGCTCGCCCTGCGGCAGCACTGGATCGAGCAGGCAGTCGGCGAGCAGGTCGAGGCCTGGCTTCCACGTGCGCGCGAGCCACTCGGCGGCCATGCCGAAGCTGTTGCGGCCGGTGACGCCACCGAGCGCACCACCGAGGCGATCGACGCGATCCGCGACCGCCGTGGCATCGAGCGATCCGCAGCCGCGCGTGATCAGGCGCGACAGCAACGTCGATGCGCCGGCCGTGGTCGCGTCTTCGGTACGCTGACCACCGCGCCACACCGCGCGCATCGCGACGACCGGGACCGACGGATCGCGGCGGACGAGCAGCGTCAGACCGTTCGGCAGCACGACGCGCTTCTCGACAGCGGCCGCGACGGCTGGTGCCGGGGTCAGCGCGGCCTTGACGTGCTTCTCGGCTACGCGCGTGAACGTTCTCATCGCGCTGTCGCTCCTCGCCGACGCTCGACGCGCGTGGCGGTTCGGCAGGATGGCAGCGACGCTCGCGTTGTCCGGCCGCAGATAGCGGCGCATCACGTTGCCGACGTCGTGGCGACGGACGGCGCGAATGCGGTCGAGGTAGACGTGACCGAACTGCGGATCGCCCGCGACGGTCGCGTACCAGCCGAGCGAGCGTGCCCTGCCCTGCGCGGTCTCGAGCTGGCGCACGAACGAGGTCTCCGCAGCGATCCGCGCCTTGTCGAGCTCGTCCGAGCTGAGGTCAGCGGCGAGATCGACGCTGTGATCGACGAGCGCGCCGATGGTGGCTGCGGCGTCCCCGGCGCGGGCCGTCGCCGACAGCACGAGCAGGCCTGGATCGCGGAGCGCGTGAACGTTTGCGTACACACTGGTCGCGAGCTGATCTCGATCGCGGAGCAGCCGCGGCAGGCGTGCGGACTCGCTCTGGCCGAGGAGGATCGCGGCGACATCGAGCGCTGCGAGATCGGGATGTCGGGCGGCGGGGACGTGGAAGCCGACGGCGAGGTACGCCTCGCTGACATCGCGCATCGTGCACGACGCGCGCGGTGCCGTCTGTGGTGGCTCGACCGCGACGCTCCGGCGCGGCCGACCCGCCGGCATCGACCGGAACCGGCGCTCGACGCTGCGCCGCACGGCGATCGGATCGACGTCGCCCGCAACAACGAGGGTCAGGTTGTCGGCGACGTAGTAGCTGCGAAAGAACTCGACCAGCTCACGCTCGGACAGCCGCTTCACGGTTTCGGCCGTGCCGATCACCGGTCGGCGATACGGATGCGCCACGAACGCGGTCGCGAACAAGCTCTGCGCGACGCTGCGCGCCGGATCGTCGGAACCCTGACGAATCTCCTCGAGGATGACCTCGCGCTCGCGCGCAAGCTCTTCCGGATCGACCCGTGGTGCCATCAGCGCATCGCCGATTGCATCGAGCGCGCCGTCGACATGATCGCGCCCGAGGACCGCGTGATAGACGGTGTGGTCGAACGCGGTCCAGGCGTTGATCTCGCCGCCGCCGGACTCGATCGCGCGGGTCAGCTCGCCGAGGCCGTAGTCGGTCGAGCCCTTGAACAGCATGTGCTCGACCACGTGCGCGACGCCCGCCTGTGGTGGCGTCTCGTCGGCAGAGCCCACGCCGACCCACGCCTGTACGGCCACGACCGGCGCCGGGTGGCCGGGCGCGATGTGGAGCGTGAGCCCGTTGTCGAAGCGATGGGTGTGGACGTCGTGCACGCAGACCGCCAGCAGCAAGGCGGCGGCGAGAGTGTAGGCACGGTGCGGCAGACGCGGCATCTTTTGGGTCGGAGGGGGCGTGGGGGCCGCGACGATAGCCTGAATTCGGCCTATTCTCGGGGCATGAAGGCGCGCGCCCCGACGCTGCTGATCGGGCTGACCGCTGGCAGCGGCGAGCTCGATGGCGACGCCCTGTCGGGTCGCGCCGAGGATCGGGCAATCTCCGGATGGCTGACGGATCAGGACTTCACCGGCACTCGTCCTCCGACGTGAACAGCTCCCCGCCGACGCTCGTCACCGAGCGGCTGGCGTTGCGCGAGCTGCGTCTCGATGACGCGGGAGCCGTCGCTGCCGGCGCGGGCGACAAGCGCGTCGCGCGCTATTTGATCGCGGTGCCGACGCCGTATCCCGTCGCGCTCGCGCGGAGCTGGCTCGTCGCGCGCATCGAGTGGTGGCCGGCGGGTCGCGGCGTGACGCTCGCGATCACGCGGCGGACGTCACCCCACATCTTGCTCGGGACGGTGAGCCTGCGTCGGTATGCGCGCGATCGCCGCGCCGAGCTTGGATACTGGCTCGCTGCGCACGCCTGGTCGTTCGGCTTTGCGACGGAGGCGTGCCGTGCGCTCGTCGAGTTTGGCTTCAAGGACCTCGAGCTCGCGCGAATCTACGCGCAGGTGCTCGCTGGTAATCGCGCGTCGATGCACGTGCTCGACAAGCTCGGGATGGTCGGCGAAGGCATCAAGCGGCAGCACGTGCGCAAGGGCCAGAAGCTCCATGACGTCGTGCTCTACGGGTTGCTGCGCGACGAGTGGTCGCG
>JAYUYE010000635.1:0-3871 GCA_043752985.1 Myxococcales bacterium | reverse complement strand
CGACGTGAAGCGCTGGGTGAAGTGAGCTTCCTCCTCGATCGTGAGAGGACGGCGGAAGATCCGGGCGCCGGTCGCGCGCACGAAGTCTCTGGTGCAGGATGCTGCCTCGGTCGGCGTTCCCCACGCCGCACAGCCTGTCACCGCGGCAACGCCGGTGGTGTCCTCCGTCGCCGCCGCTGCGTAGAGGTGAGCGATCGCTTCGAACCTCGCGATGCGAACGTCCGACGGTGCCTGGGCGTTGACCTCGTTGTCGAAGCCCGAGACCGAGTTGTCGGCCGGCAACGGCGGCAAGCTCGGCTGAATCCCCGGGAACAGATCGGCCAACGCGTACAGGTACTCGGTGTTGCTCAGCCGGCGCAGCGGAGCCGGTCCGACGCCGGCCGCGGGGAGCGCGCGGTCATTGCCGCACCCAAGCACGAGCAACAGCAGCGCGAGCGCGCCCCTTCGATGCATACCCCATGACCAGCGTACCAAATCCTCATCGGCCGGTGGTCTGCAAAGGCGAGGCGTCGATCAGGAACACGCGGCCGGTCAGACGCAGGCTCGGTCGAGGATCCGGCCAAGCTCCAGCAGCTTCGCAAACGGGTGCGCGAGCTCGAGGTCGACAAGGCCATCTAAAAAAAAGCAGCGGCGTATTTTGGCCCTGACCGCCGCCGAGCTCGCGCCGTGCTGGAACGCGCTGCGGGCCGCACTCGGCTCAATAGGCGCGATGCCGGAGCTGCGCGGGTGCTCCGGCCCTCCCGGCTCCGCTGTTCTGATGTCGTGCGCGACGTTCGTTCTGGCGGCCGCAGAAGGCTGCTCAGCGCTGTGAGCTGTGTGGGCAGGCGCCACCCGGCGCAATTGGGCAGTGCAGCGCCTGTCCACACTGGTCACAGCGTCCCGTGCGCGCTCCTCCGGAATCAAAAAGATCTCGGGGGTGGGGGGTAGCCACCGAACGTTCCGCAGCGACACCGCCTGGGCCGTGCCCTTCGACGACAATGCGTGGACGAGAGTTATATCGGCGAATTCAAGTTGACCGGTGGCGACGACCAGGGTATCCATGACGAGTGGCGCGGGCGCGGAAGAAGCATGTCCAGCAGGAGCTGCCAACGTGGGGCGGCAAACGGAAGGGCGCGGGGCGACCACCGAAGAACAAGAGGTCGAGCGAGTCGCACCAAAAACGCCCCGAGCTCAAGGCGAGGCATCCACTGCACGTGACGCTTCGGGTCGAGAAACAGATCGGGACGCTGCGCCGGCTCAGCCTGTATCACGCCGTACGCAAGGCGCTGCGCTCGATCCTGAGTCGCAGTGACTTTCGTGTCGTCGACGTCAGCCTGCAGGACGGTCACGTTCACCTGATCGTCGAGGCGGACGACAAGACGGCGCTTGCGAGAGGCATGCAGGCCTTTCAGATCGTGGCGGCTCGCTTCATCAACCAGGCGGTGAGCAAAGATCGCGGATCGCGGCGGACGGGGAGGGTGTTCAGCGACCGCTACCACCCGAAGGCGATCGAGTCACCGCTCGCTGCGCGGCATGCACGGGCGTACGTGCTCAACAACTGGCGCCGGCATCGCCAGGACCGCAGGGTTGCATCGAATGTCGATCGGTTCTCGAGCGGCGTCAGCTTCGATGGTTGGAAGGAGACGGGTGGCGCCGACTTCCTCATGTTACTTCCCGCCGACTACGAGCCGCTGCCCGTCAGTCGACCGCAGACGTGGCTGCTCAGCGTTGGCTGGCGACGGCACGGCTTGATCTCGGTGCGCGAAGTTCCGGGCGAGCGAGCGCGCAAGCTCGTCACTTGAGACGTGTGCTCTCGGCGGAGACGACGAACAAGCGGCAGGTCTCGTCGTTCGGGAACATGCGGCGCGCGATGATCGGCGTCCGAGCGAGCAGCAGGGCTTGGTCCCTCAGCGACATCTCGGGCTTGTCTTCGAGGCGATGGCGCGGACGGCGCCGCACCGCCCCCCGGTCATTTGAGTGCCCGGAAGAAGAGGAGCTTGTTGTGGAACGGATCGCCGACGGAGAATTCGCGCGTGTCCCAGTCGGTATCCTCGATCCCCGGTCGCGCGTACTTGTACTGCTTCGCGAGCAGGGCTTGCTGGAAGGCGTCGGGGTCGTCGCACGGGATGCGGATGCTCGAGCCGGGCGCGGCGTCGCCGTGGTGCTCGGTCAGGTGGAGCTTGCAGGCGCCGAGTGAGAGGCCCATGTAGAGCGGCATGCCGGGTTCGAACCGGTGTTCGAAGTCGATCGTGAAGCCGAGGAAGTCGATGTAGAACTCGCGGGCTTTCGCTTCGTCGAAGATCCGGAAGATCGGGGTCGCCGGGCCGAACGTCATGGAGCTGTCCTTTCGAGAACGCGGCCGAGCTCGTCGGCGAGCACGCGCTTGACCTCGCCGACTCCGAGCGCATCGATGGGGCCGAGCTGATCGGCCATCGAGGTCATGATGCGCGACTCGAAGCCGCATGGATTGATCCGGCCGAAGTAGGAGAGGTCGGTGGTGACGTTGAGCGCGAGGCCGTGGAAGGTGACCCACTTGCGACACGCGATGCCCATCGAGCACAGCTTCTTGCGGCCGAGCTCCGTGGTGGTCCACACGCCGGTCTTGCCGGGCTCGCGGTCGGCGGTGAGGCCGAAGCGCGCGCAGGTCGCGATCACGGCTTCCTCGAGGTTGCGCAGGTAGCGGTGGAGGTCGCGCTCTTTGCCTTCGAGCAGGACGATCGGATAGGCGACGATCTGACCGGGCCCGTGATAGGTGACGTCGCCGCCGCGCTCGATGCCGATCACCTCGACGTCGCCGGCAGCGAGGACGTTGGCTTCCGCCTCGCGGCGCCGGCCGAGCGTGAACACGTGGTCGTGCTCGACGACGAGCAGCGTGTCGGGCGCGTCGCCCTTCTGGCGTGCTTCGACCAGGGCGAGCTGACGAGCCCAGGCATCTCGATACGACTCGGTGCCGAGGTCGACGACGCTCCAGGTGGCCACGCCTTGCGGGTACCATGAAACCGTGGCCCGGGCAGTTACCGAACGGCTCGGCGGCCGTAGAAGTCCCATGATCAAGGTGATTGCGCTCGCGCTCGCTGCTGCCGCTTGCACCGATGACGGTGACCCGACGTACGGCGACGACACCACGATCGCCCAGGTTCCGCCGCGGGGGTCGACGGACGTCCAGGCCTGGCTCGAGGCGGGTCATTACCTCGACTGGACCTGCGAGACAGAGCGGCATCCGGCACGGCCGGGATCGGGGCATGGAGCGAACCGGATCTGTTCGAACACCGCGCTGGTACTCGCGGCCGACGAGACCGGCCCGTTCCCGGTCGGGGCCGCTGCGGTGAAGGAGATCTATTCGAACGCCGGGGAGATCCGGCAGTACGCGGTGTATCGCAAGGTGGCCGAGGGGACGGGTGGCGCCAGCTGGTACTGGTACGAGGGGCTGGGCGACGACATCGTCGCGAACGGCGAGGACGATGGAACGTGCACCGGGTGCCATTCGCGCGCACCGCGTGATTTCGTTTACACGGTGGTGCGTTAGAGTCCGCGGATGACCGGGCCGTACGCGTACTTCGACGGGACCGCCGACTCCAAGGCGCGTGGGCTGTTTCAGCTGCTCCTTGAGGACGGCACGCCGGTGGACGAAGCGGCACTCGCCGATCTCGATCGCGCGCTCGCGGTGAGATTGTTCGAGGGCATGGTCCGGATCCGCGTCACCGACGCGCGAATGATGGCGCTGCAGCGCCAGGGCCGGATCGGGTTCTATGGCGAGGCCGTCGGGCAGGAGGCCGCGATCGTGGGATCCGCGGCGGCGAGCCGTCCCGAGGACTGGATCGTGCCGGCGCTGCGCGAGGCCGGCGTCGGGCTGTATCGCGGCCTGACGCTCGACTCGTACATCGCGCAGATC
>JAYUYE010000634.1:0-9357 GCA_043752985.1 Myxococcales bacterium | reverse complement strand
GGAACGCACCCGCCGTGCTCAGCAGATCGAACGTCCCCGCGTAGTCGATCATCAGCGTCCACGCGCCGGCGTCGAGAGCCCGCGCGGACCGCAGCTCGAGCAGCTCGGTGCCGTGCTCGGTGACCGTGAGCGGAACCTCGGCGGACCCCTTCGTCGCGGTCGCCTTCTTGATCTTCAGGCCGTGGCCGTGCAGCCACAGCGCCGACGACGTCTGATCGATCACGCCCGCGATCGCGATCGAACCGGTGAAGTCGGTCCGCGCCGGATCGATCTCGAGCCGCGCGCTGTAGCTCGTCGGAACAAAGGTGCGCGGCAGCCGCAGCTTCGGCGCCGGGAAGGCAGTGCCGTCAACCGGTGGTGCCACGACCGGAGGCGTCGCGCCCTCGACGACCGGCGGCTGCGTCGCGACCTGTTTCGGCCCGCACCCAGCGACGAAGATTCCGACGGCTGCGAGGAGCGCGCGCTTCATGCGCGAATCTTACATCTCGGCTCGGTGCTTGGATCGTCGTCGCACTGCGACGCCTGCGACGCCTCACTCGTAGTACTGGCCGCATGCGAGGAACTCCGTGAACGTGTCCCAGTCGACGCTGTCGATCGCGACTTCGAGCTCGACGATCTCGCTCGGATCGACGCTGGTCAACGCACCGCTGGCGTCGAGCACTGCGACTTTCCCGGGGACCTCGACACGACTGTCCTCACCATCCCACCCGCCGAACGTGCCGATCGTGGCGCACTCGAGATAGCCCGGCGGCTCGAAGTTGTACCAGCGGACGCCACGCGGAGAATCGATCCCGAAGTAGCGCTGCTCGTCGGCGAGCTGACCGTTCGCGGCCATCGCGCGCAGGTCGTGAATTTGTTGGACGATGCAGTACTGCCACCCGACGAAGCCGTCGCCATCGGGAAGCTCGGCCTGGGGCGGCTCGCCCGCGGGTGCGGTGAACGCATGCTCGAGCAGCGCAGTGAACTCGCCGGGCGTCAGCGCGAGCGCCGTCGCGTGCTCGCGCCCGATCGACCACAGCGCGCACAGATACCTCTCGAGCGAGATCGCGGCGTGGCGCGACGGGAGCCCGAGCACGAACAGATAGAGCTCGCGATTGGTGCGCATGTCAGTCGGCGATCTGAGCGCCGCAGCACTGCTTCCACTTGCGCATCGAGCCGCAGATGCAGAGGTCGTTGCGGCCCGGCTTCTTCGGCGTGACCCGCGCGGCTTCCCGCGGCGACGGAAACGTGCCCGTGCGCTGCGCGTGCCCGATCGCCTCCGCCGCCTCGAACGTCGCCGCGATCTCGTCGAGCTTCTCGGCAGTGAACCACGTGCGCGCCTCGTCCTCGAGCTTGCGTGCGAGCGCGAGGTACCGCCGCGTGTGCTGCGCGTGATCGTGGTGCGGCACGCGCCGATAGCCCGGCGGCACATCGACCATGGCATTGCCGCCGGCGAAGCCATACGTCCCGACGTCGCGCGCAGGCAGCAGGGTCCACTCGATCCCGAACAGCCGGTGCGCGACCGCCTCGAGCCCGACCCATGCACGCGCCTCGTGCTGGTTGAACGGATGGAGATACGCTGACTCCTCCGTCGCCGGGATCGACTCCGGCACGCCGTACGGGAGCCCGACCGGAGTGCCGTAGTTCGGCGCCGTCGGATCGCCGCACATCGCGTGGATCGTCTCGTGAACGCAGAACCCGAGGAGGCGGCTGTGAATGCACGCGCCGTCGCGCACGGCGACCCACTTCACCTCGCCGAGCCGTTGTTGCAGGCGCCACAATGTCGGCGCCGCGAGATCCCAGATCACGGTCTGGCCCCAGCCGCGCATCGCGTCGTCGAACCGGTACAGCGCGGTGATTCCGGCCGCGCGTTCGTCGAGCGTCAGCACCTCGTGGCACCGACAGGTGCACGGGTACGGCGTGGTCACGGCGTCGACGACAGTGGCCGGCACGGGCCGAGCGTAGCACCTACGGCGCGAACGCGAGGCCCAGCGTGATGCCGGTGCGCGTGCTGTTCCCCTTCGCCGGCCCCTCGATGAAGATCATCTTCTCCTGATACGCATCCGCGTAGATCGACAGCGCGCCGAGCGAGACCGCGGCGCCACCGCCGTAGCGCAGGCCACTGCCCCAGCTGCGCTCCCCACTCGTGCTGTCGACGAGCAGCGTGCGGGTCGGCGCGAGCTGGACGCCGGTCGAGAAGTTCTTGAACCGGAGGACGTTGTAGCGAACGTCGAGGGCTCCGGAGGCAGACATGTACTGCGGGCCAGCAATCTCGAGCGTCGAGCCCGAGATGTTGTTGGCGCTGACCCGGCCGCCGACCGTGAACCGCTTGTCGCCAACGCCGATGCCGAGGGAGTAGTTGCGACCCTCCGGCGGCGCAGGCTGGTCCGTACCGGTCACCGCCTCGACGCGCGAGATCGTCTGCAGATTCGCGAGCGGGCCGCGGACGTGTGCGCTCGCGTCGTAGCCGACCGACAGCTTGGGATGACAGCCAGCGAGGCAGACGGCGAGCGCGACGAGCTTGGTCATCACCCGATGCATCGGCCGTCCGTGCCATCTGTAGAGGTCGCGGTGGGTACTCGCTGTGCTTGCGGCTCGTCGGTGCCAGGCGTACATCGACCGCATGAGCCACGCGTTCCGGATCCTCAACGTGTTCACCATCGACGGTGATCGGTTCTCGGGAAATCCACTGTGCGTGTTCGAGGATGCGCGCGGCCTGTCGAGCGAGGACATGCAGAACCTCGCGCGCCAGATGAACCTGTCCGAGACCACGTTCGTGCTGCCCGCGACCGGAGACGCCGATGCGCACGTCCGGATCTTCACGCCAGGCTTCGAGATGCCATTCGCGGGGCATCCGACCCTCGGCACCGCGTCGGTGGTCGGCGCCGCGAAGCAGACGGTCACGCTCGAGATGATCGCGGGCACGGTGCGCGTGACTCGCGATGGCGATACCTGGACGCTCCGCGCCGCGAAGCCGCCAAAGACGCGCCCCGTCGACGCGAGCCGTGCGGAGCTCGCGCGGATGGTCGGCCTCCCCGAGGACGCGGTCTGTGATGAGCCGCTGTGGGTCGACACCGGCGTCGAGCAGCTGATCCTTCCGATCGCGACTCCCGGGCTCGTGCGCGCGGCGAAGCCGGTTCTCGAGCTGATCGAGCGCTGGGGATTCTCCGCGACCCGACAGGAAGCGATGGCGTATCTGTTCGCGCGCGGCGAACCCGAGTGGACCGTGCGGTTCTTTTTCACGTCGAACGGAGCGGTGATCGAGGACCCGGCGACCGGGTCGGCGTGCGCGAACCTCGGTGGCTGGCTGATTGCACGAGACCCCCAGCGGCCCATCGATGTGACGCTTCGGCAGGGCGATGCCATCTCGCGGCCGTCGCGGCTCGGCCTCGGTGTGAAGATCGATGGTGGAATTTACGTCACCGGTGCCGTGATCGAGCTCGGCCGTGGCCACATCGCCGGATAACTCGACACGGTCGTGAACCGCGGGTTGCACACGCGGCTTGCCTGGGGACCGGGCATGCAACCCGTGCTTGTCCTCGCGCTCGTCGCTGGCGCGACGCTCCTCCCCGCCGCGGCCCACGCCGGCGAGCTCGACCTCAACCTGGGCCTCCAGGCCACCACGACCGAGTGGCCCAAGGACCATGGCGGCGGCGCGTCCCTCGACCTTGGCTACTGGATCACCGAGCACTTCGGCGTGAAGTACATCGGCAAGGAGCACTACGCGATGGTCGACGATCGGCTGATGTCGTACCTCAGCCTCAACGCCGCCGCGCACCACGACTTCGGTAGGGTGACGGTCACCGGCACCGCGGGTGTGGTTCACCAGCACGAGGAGACCCGGGCCGCGCTGATGGACGCGCCGTTCAGCGCCGCGCTCGGCATTGGCGATGGGATCCGGCATCGCGCAGGCGGCCGCGCCGGCATCTCGCTCGCGGTCCCCATGTTCGCGTACAGCCGCGGCGATGCGTACCTCGCGATCGATCTCGACGCGACGCTGTTCAGCGAGGACACCCGCGGCCCGCGCTGGATGTCGAGCGGTGGAGTCTCGTTCGGGTTCACGTTCGACCTCGCGAAGAAGCCGGCGGTCACGCCGTGAGGAAGCTCGCCGCGATGCTGCTGTTCGCGGGCTGCGTCGAGGCGCCGATGCCGATGGACGAGATGCCGTGCCCGCCGACCGGCACCGCGCACACCTACGAAGGCTTCGGCGAGCAGTTCGTCGACACCTACTGCAACAGCTGCCACTCGACGTCGAAGAATGGCGCCCCGTCCGCGTTCCGGTTCGACACGGTCCAAGACATCCGGACCCACGCGGCGCGGATCTTCGTGCGCTCTGCCGGCCCGAACACCACGATGCCCGTCGGGCCCATCGATCCGCCGGTCGAGGACCGGGACAGACTGGCAGAGTGGCTGGCGTGTGGAGCCCCATGACCAGAGCACCCGGCGAGCGGCTAGTGCAGTAGCCGTGGGCTGCGGTCCAAGTAGTGGCGATCGCTTGCGCGGATCGTGGCACGACGGCTGCTCGTGGAAGCCGACGTGCTCCGTCCTGTCCTCGCTGCCGTCGTTCTGTCTGCGCTGACCGGCGCCTGCGCTGAAGCCCCCGTGTCCGTGGCGGAGACTCCGAACGACGGCCTGCTTCGCGACTTCGTCGACGGCAAGTACGACGCGGCCGGTCACCCCTTGAACGCCAAGGTCCTCGAGGCGCAGCGCATCTGCGGCACGGCCGGCGGTTCGCGCATCGTCCAGCTCAGCGGCACGTGCGACATCGCTCTCCCCGACGGCGCCGAGTCCGGCGGCCTCACAGTCAACGCGCGGATCCGGGTGCGGCAGCATCCGAGCACCGGCTCGATCGTCACGCTGTCCGCGCTCGATGCAGCCGGCGGCGTCCTCGGCGTTCAGACGCTGACCGTGTCGCGCCTGCGCGCTCGCAATCGCTGGATCGATCTCCCGATCAGCCTGCAGACCTCGGCGCGAGTGGCGCGCGTAACCCTCCATGTCGTGCAGGGCGCGCTCGTCGATCTCGAGTACGTCGAGGTGTTCCCGAAGCAGCTCGGCGTCATCGTCTCGCCCGGCGCCGGCGTCTACAAGGACACCGACAAGATCACGTTCGAGCTGCCCAAGGGCAAGAAGATCGAGCGGCTCGAGGCCGATGGCGTCGACGTCAAGCCGATCCTCGAGCGCCTCCTCACCGAGAACAAAGCAACGCGCACGACCACCGAGTTCCGCACGCTGATCGAGGTTCGCGTCGCGGATCTGCTGCCGACGCGCGGCGATCTCACCGAGCTCCGCGTCCACTCGAGCGGTGACACGTCGCGCACGCAGATCCGCCGCGTCCCCGCGCCGTGCGCGTTCGAAGGGGATCCGACCGGCGAGAAGGTCTTGATCACCGGCTTCCAGCCGTTCCCGGCGGATGGCTGGCACGAGAATATCTCGGCCGTCGCCGTCACCTCGCTCGATCCCGCGGCGCTGCGCGGCACGCAGGTGATGCGGATGGTGCTGCCCGTCGAGTACGACCGCGCCGCCGCCGTGATCGCCGAGGTCATCGACCGCTGCCAGCCAACCGCCGTGATCAGCTTCGGTCAGGGCGGCAATTCGATCGCGCTCGAGGAGACTGCCTACAACCTCCAGGACACCGGTGAGCTCTCCGGTGGCGCAGCGGACAATCGCGGCATCATCCGCGCCGCGAATCCGATCGCGCTCGACGCGCCGTCGACCCGCGAGACGCTGCTTCCCCTCGAAGCGATCGAGACCGCACTCGTCGATGTCGGCGAGGAGCCGCAGCGCAGCCAGGATCCCGGCCGCTACATCTGCAACAACGTCATGTTCGTCAACATCGGCAAGATGGCATTCCGCGGCCGCGCCGGCTTCATCCACCTGCCCTACACGACCTCGTTCGATGACGATGCGCGCTCGCGCTGGGGCAAGGTCGCGCTCGCGGCCGTGCAGGCAACCGTCGACGCGCCGTGACTCAGAAGTAGTAGGACGCGCCGAACGAGAAGTTACCGCCGGAGATGGTCTCGGTGGTCATCCCGCCTTGATCGGCGAGCGCCATCTCCTGCTCGGTCTGCCCGACCATCAGCGCGCGCAGCTCGAACTGCAGCGCGAATCGGTTGAACCGGCGCTCGACGCCAACACCAAGCGTGCCGTGCGGGCGCTGCGCGGCTTGGATCTCTTCGTCGCTCGCGTCGTGCCGCGCGACCGTGGTGGCGCCGAGGCCGGCGAGTAGCCACCAGTTCCACTTTTGATGCGGGTTGAAGCGATAGCGCGCGGCGAGCGTGCCGGTCGCCATCGCGAGATCACCTTCGGTCCGCCCGGCCATCGCCTCGTCGAGCGTCTGGCGACCACCGCCGATCGAGAACTCGAGCTCGAGGTGACGCCACGGGCGATAGCGGATCGCGAGCGATCCAGTTCCGAACGTGGCCGACTCCGAGGCGCCGGAGTCGGACGCCGCCGTCAGCTCGGTCTGGCCGAGGTTCAAGCCGACCGACCAGCGCCGCGCTTGCGGTGCAGGCGCGACCACTGCGACCGGCGGCTGCGCATACGGCGACGGCGCGTAGCCCTGCGGTTCGCCCGGCGGCGCTGCTTGCTGCTGATCCGGCGACCATTCACCGGGTGCTTGCGCGAACGCGGTGGCGGCGGCGAAGATGGGGGTGATCGAGAGGAGCAGCAGCCGTGGGGTCATGAGCTTCATGATTCCACGACTCGTGCCACGGTAACCGCAGGAAACGTCACGAACACGATCGTCTTCAGAACCCACACCCGACACCGTGATCGTGGGCGATTCCTACACTACGATAGTGCTCGTGGCCGGTCGGACCTTCGCCATCGGAGACATTCACGGGGATCTCGCGGCGTTGGAGGGCGTTCTTCAGCGACTGCCAGACCTTACCGCCGAGGACACCCTCGTGTTCCTGGGGGACTACATCGACCGTGGACCCGATTCCGCGGGAGTCGTCGCCAAGGTTCGGGACCTGATGGGCTCGTCGACCGCCAAGGTCGTCGCGCTCCGCGGTAACCACGAGGACGCCTGGCTGCAGGTCGTCGACAAGGGCTGGCCCGAGTTCCTGCTGCCGCGTGGCAACGGCTGCCTCGAGTGCTATCGCTCGTTCTCCAAGCTTCCGGTTCCGGGCGAGGAGGAGCCGCCGACTGCCGACGAGCTCGCGTCGATGCTCGACGGAAGGTTCTTCCCGTCGGACGTGATCGCGTGGATGCGCGACCTGCCATACTTCTACGAGGACGACCACGCGATCTACGTGCACGCGGGGATCAAGCGGACGAACGACGAGTTCCCGCACCCGTCGGAGGTCAAGCCGCAGCGCGCGCTGCTCTGGCTCCGCGATCGCGACTTCTTCGAGAACTACCGCGGCAAGCTCGTCGTGTTCGGCCACACCACCACCCGCACGCTACCGAACGAGCTGTCGACGCACACGCCCGACGATCCGACGGACATGTGGGCGGGTCCCGCGTGCATCGGCCTCGACACCGCCTGTGGCAAGGGCGGCTTCCTGACCGCGCTCGAGCTGCCGGCGCGTACGGTCTACGAGACACGTGGCTAGCACCAAGGACTCAGCGAAGTCGGGTCCAGCGATCCGCGTCGCGCGTGCGCTCGCGTCACCGATCGGTGTGCTGATCACGATCCCGGTGCTCGTGATCGCCGTCGGTGTCGGCATCCTCCTCGTCGGTCGCGAGGCCACGCGCGGCGCCTCCGAATCGATGGCCCGCCGCCAGCTCTCCGAGCAAGCGATCGCGATCCAGACCGACATCACGTTCGCGCTCGATCAAGCGGGCCCACTGCTCGAACGGCTGCGCGTGCTCGCCGATCCTGCACGCAACACCGACGACGTCCTCCTCCGCATGGCCGACCTGATCGTCGGTCGCCCGGGCGTGTCTTACGCGAGCATCAGCTTCACCGACGGAACGTTTCGCGGCGCCTATCTCGGCGAGAAGCGTCGGCTCGAGGTCCAGGAATCGAAGATCACCGACAAGGGCACCGACGTCGAACGCTTCACGATCGATGGCTCGAAGCTCGTGAAGTTCCGCTCGGAGACCACTGACTACGATCCCCGCCGCCGCGGCTTCTATCAGCTCGCCGAGCGCGTCGGCGCGCGCACGTGGACCGAGCCCTACACGTTCTTCCGCAGCTTCGAGACGGGTATCACGTGCACCGAGCCGCTCTACGGCCCCGATCAGCGCCTGCTCGCCGTGCTCACGGTCGACTTCGACGTCGGAGCACTGTCGTCATACGTCGCGCGGCCGGCGCTCGACGAAGCGCGCTCCGTCGTGTTCACGCGTGACGGCATCATCCTCGCGTATCCATCCGCCGACAAGCTCGCGCTTCCCACCGGCGACAAGCTTCTCCGTCACGAAGACTTTCGCGACGCTGCCCTCAGCTCGTTGTTCAAAGCGATCGGTCAAGACGGTGGCGTTGATCGCCTGCAGTTCCTCGAGCTCGAGGCCGCCGACGGTGCGTACCTCACCTCCGTCGCGCCGATCGGTGGCAAGCGCGCCGGCATCGCCGTCCCGCTCGACTGGTTCGTCGCCACCGTCGTTCCCGCGCGCACGTTGCTCGGCCCCACGCACGAGCTCGAGCGCTCGTCGGTGGTCGCGAGTGCCGGCGCCCTCGCCATCGCGGTCCTGATTGCACTCGTCCTCGCATGGAACCTCGTACGGATGCGCCGTCAGGTCGCCGCGTCCCGCGCGGAGGCTCGCTCCGCCGAGCAGCGCGCCAAGGAGCTCGGGTCCTACAAGCTCGTCGCCAAGCTCGGCGTGGGTGGCATGGGCGAAGTGTGGCGCGCCGAGCACCGCCTGCTCGCTCGGTCCGCCGCGATCAAGCTGATCCGTCCCGAGGCCCTCACCGATCCCGAATCCGTCGCCGAGATCCGCGAGCGGTTCCGTCGCGAGGCCCAGACCCTCGCCTCGATGCGCTCGCGCCACACGATCGCGATCTTCGACTACGGCGTCACCGAGGCCGGCGTCTTCTACTACGTGATGGAGCTCCTCGACGGTCTCGACATGGAGTCCCTGGTTGTTCACGACGGCGCGCAACCGGCCGCCCGCGTGATCAAGATGATGACGCAGGCCTGCGCGTCGCTCGCCGAGGCGCACGACGCCGGCTTGTTCCACCGCGACATCAAGCCGCCGAACCTGTTCATCAGCCGCGCCGCCGACGAGGTCGACGTCGTCAAGCTCCTCGATTTCGGCATCGTGCAGACCATCAACGAGCTGCCCGCCCCGCAGCGCACCAACGTCCTCACGCGCGAGCAGCTCCTCTCCTCCATGTCGGGCTCCAAGCTTACGCAGATGGGCGCGATGCTCGGCACGCCCGGCTTCATGGCTCCCGAGCAGATCCTCGGCATGCAGCTCGACGGCCGCGCCGAC
>JAYUYE010000633.1:0-3875 GCA_043752985.1 Myxococcales bacterium | reverse complement strand
CGAAGCTCGAGAACCTGACGCTCAACGGCAAGGCATCGCCGGCCAAGTGATGACCAAGCACGCCGTGCTCGCCCTCGCGAGAGGTTGCGGCGACACCTTGCAAGAGGTCCCCGAGACCTGCGAGCCCACGTCCGCCACCGATTCCTGCGGAGGGACCGTTCGCCGATCCGCTCGCGATTCCGCTGCCCACGGATTGCGTGGTCGGTGGACTGCGCGACCTGCCCGGCCGCTGGCGATCCCGAGGCGCTGTTCGACTTCGCGTACTCGCTCCACGCGGGGTCGTGCACGACGGGCTACGGCACCGCGTTCCACACCTGGTCCGACGAAACCCGGATCTACTCGCGCAGCTACTACGTGCTCGAGGCGCCGATGGGCGTGATCTACGTCGCGGACTCTCGACGTCCTGACTAGCGGGTCGCGGCGAGGATCGCTTCGGCGCCTTGCGCCATCAGATCGTCGCCGAGCTTCTGACCGAGCAGCTCGGCGTCCACGGCGGCGCCACCGATCTCGGCGCGCAGAATCTTCGAGCCGTCGGGCATCCCGCACATCCCGACGATGCGCAGGCCCCCACCCTCGCGATCCATCGCGTGCGCCGCGAGGGGGGTCTGACAGCTGCCGCCCATGCGAGCGAGGAAAGCGCGCTCGGCCGCGATGCGCCGCTCCTCGGCGGGATCGTGGATCGCGCGGCGGATCAGCTCGCCGGTCAAGAAGTCCTGGTTGCGGGTCTCGAGGCCGAGCACGCCCTGTGCACACGCGGGAATGCTGATCTCGATCGGCAACAGCTGGGTGATCCGGTCGCCCATACCGAGGCGCACCAGGCCTGCCGCGGCGAGGATGATCGCGTCGAACTCGCCGTCGTCGAGCTTCTTGATCCGCGTCGGCACGTTGCCGCGCAACATCGCGATCTGGAGATCCGGCCGAACCGCGAGCAGCTGACACTGGCGGCGCATGCTCGACGTGCCGACCTTCGCGCCGTGCGGCAGCGTCTGCAGGGTGACCGGCGCGCGCGCACACAGCGCATCCCATGGCACCTCGCGCTTCGATACGGCCGCGAGGGCGAGGCCGGGCTCGAGCGCCGCGGGAACGTCTTTCATGCTGTGGACCGCGATATCAGCGGTCTCGTCGATCAGCGCCTGCTCGATCTCCTTCACGAACAGACCCTTGCCGCCGAGCTTGGCGAGCGGCACGTCGAGGATCTTGTCGCCCTGCGTCTTGATCACATTGAACGTGACCTCGAGCTCCGGTGAGACCGCGATCAAGCGCGCCTTCACGTGCTCGGCTTGCCATAGCGCGAGTGCGCTTCCTCGAGTCGCGATGACGATGCGTGCGGTCACGTGGTTTCCCTCGGAGATACGATCCCAGACTCTGGCACGGACTCCGACAGTGGCGGACCGGACTCGCGCGAATTTTCGGCGTATCCCCCTCGCGAGCGTTCGCTCGCTCGCTCCAGTTCCGGCTCCAGTCCAAACAGATCGCACAGCACCTCGGCGCGCAAGAGCGCCTCGTCGGGATCAGCGTCACGCAGCGCGGTGGTCGGTGCGTGCAGTAGCTTGTTGACGACGAGCTGGACCAGGCGCTGGATCGCGTCGCGCTGCTGGGCGGGCGTGTGCTCCTTGCGGCCGAGCATCTCGAGGGTCTTCTGAACCTCCGCGTCCGCGACCTGCGCGAACTTCTCGCGCAGCGCCTTGATCGTCGGCACCACTCCCTGCGAGCGCATCCAGTGCTCGAACTGCCCGGCCTCGTGCTCGACAATCTTGCCCGCGTGCTCGGCGGCCTTTGCGCGACCTTCGAGGTTCGCCGCCACGACCTTCTCGAGGTTGTCGATGTCGAACAGGTAGACGCCTTCGAAGTCGCTGATCGCGGGCTCGGCATCTCGCGGCACCGCGATGTCGACCACGACCATCGGCCGGAACCGGCGCGCCTTGGTCACCTTCTTGAACAGCGCACGCGTCAGGATCGGCTCGCGTGCGCCCGTCGAGCTGATCACGACATCGGCCGCGGTGAGTAACTTCTCGAGCTCCTCCCACGGCTTCGCGATGCCGTCGATCTCCTCGGCGAGGCGCTCTGCCTTCGCGGGCGAGCGATTCGTGACGACGATGTGGGTGGCACCCTGCGAGCGAAGGTGGCGCGCCGCGAGCGTGGACATCTTGCCGGCGCCGACCACGAGCACGGTCTTGCCGCCGAGATTGAACACGCGGGCTGCGAGATCGACAGCGACGGTCGAGACGTTCGCCGCGCCCCGCGCGATCGCGGTCTCGGTGCGCACGCGCTTGGCGACCCCGAACGCGCGCTCGAGGCAGCGCCCGAGCACAGGTCCCGACGTCCCGGCTTGACCAGCGACACCGTACGCCTCCTTGAGCTGGCCGAGGATCTGCGCCTCGCCGAGCACGAGCGAATCGAGCGCACTCGCGACGCGGAACACGTGACGGATCGCCGCGGGCCCGGAGTGATCGTAGAGAACGTCGGCGACCTGGGCCGGTGGAAGGCCGCGCTGCTCGGCGATGAACTTGCGAACCGCGCCCGTCGGATCCTGACCGGGCTTGCCGACGCCGTAGATCTCGACCCGGTTGCACGTCGAGATCAGCAGCGCCTCGGCGACCGGCAGTGTCGCGGTCATCGCCTGCAGCGTCGTCGCCAGCTCCTCGTCGCGAAAGGCGAGCTTCTCGCGCACCGCAACCGGCGCAGTTCGCCAGCTGATCCCGACGACGAACAGTTCGCTCACGGGTTCAGGCCACCATCCGACGCACGAGATAGACGATCAGCACCGCGAACGCCGCGACGAAGCCCATCAACGTCAGCTTCGCCGCGCGCCGTCCGCGATAGCCGTAGACCTGCCGCATCACGAGCAGGGCTGCGTACGACACCCAGGTCACGCCGGCGAGCGGATACTCGAGGCGATCCAGACTCTCTCCGAGCTTGGCCACCCAGACCGCACCGAGCACGAGCGCGACGGTGAAGATCGGGAACCCGACCCAGATCAGCCGATGCGCCAGCTTGTCGAGCGACTCGAGTGGCGCGCCCTTGTCCTTGAACGCGAGTGCATCGAACTTCTTCTTGCGGAGCGCGCGCTCCTCGACGAGGTAGATCGCCGACAGGGCGCTCGCGAGTGCGAACACGCCGACGCCGACCGTCGCGAGCGAGATGTGAATGCGGCCGAGCGAGGACAGATCCTCGACGCCCTCACCGACCGGAGACAGCCGCGCGGCGAGCAGCAGCACGAGCGACACCGGCATCACGACGACGCCGCCGAGCGTCAGTCGGTACTTCGTGCTCGCGAGCAGATAGCCGCCGGTCACGATGAACGCGAGAAAGCCGATCGCTTCGCGCACCGACTGTGCCGGATGCACGTGCTGCGTACCGCGCCAACCGATGTCGACGCCGTGCGCGACCAACGCGACCGCGACGAGGCTGATCGCGAACGCGCGATACTTCTGATGGCCGCCGAGCACGACCAGCAGCGCGGCCGATGCTGCCGCATACGCGACGACCGCGACCCAGAACGCCGGTGACGGCGAGACCGAGATCAACCGGACGGTCTCGGTGACCTGGTCGACCGCCAGAAGATCGCTCACGGCGGCAACGGATCGCCGATGAAGCCGTCGACGACGTCGTACGCGGTGTCGTTGTAGATCACCGAGCTCGCGAATTGCTCGGCGCCCATCGACACCAGCGCATCCTTTGACTTCACACGACCGATCAGATCGTGGGGATCGTGATCCTGGCCCGTGGCTCGCACGAAATGCACAGCCGGGACCATTGCGAACTGGCGGTCCAGCTCGGTCAACGTCATGCGATCACCCTCGAGCGAGGCGCGGCCTTCCGCGTTCCAGACTTCGAGGCGCTCCACGGAGATGAACAGGCGCGACACAGGACCT
>JAYUYE010000632.1:0-3886 GCA_043752985.1 Myxococcales bacterium | reverse complement strand
TCGGCAGCGACGACGGCGACTCGCTTGTCGCGGCGACCGCCGAGGTCCAGCGGGAACGAGAGGGAGGTTTGCACGTCGGTCGAGAGACCGTCGCTCCGGCGCGGTCCGACGTCCGCCTCGAACACCGGGTTTCGCGTCGTGAAGCGCCGCGCACCGACGAGCTCGGACCGCGCTTCTTCGATCCGCGCGCGCGCGATCACCGCGCTCGGCGCACGAGTGCGTGCGAGCTCGATCACGCGCGAGAACGACAACGCAGGCTCCTCGGCATGAGCCGAAGACGCTCCGATGCAGAGCACGGAGAGGCAGACAAACCAGTGACGAGACATGGCACCGCTTCCTCGCCGAGATCACGAGCGTGATCGCAGCGCCCGCGCATGCGCGGGAGAGACCTAGGTCCGGGGTGATCGAAAACTAGGCGGAAGCGCGCGGAGGGTGAAAGACACCACGGCCGGGCGGACTGGTCGGAAGCTGAGACGATGCGACGATCGACACGAGCCTGTCGACGGTCACCGGAATCACGGCAGCGGGCGCTGTCGTCGGAATCGAGAAGGCCGGGGAGCAAGCACAGGCATGACAGAGCGGCGGGCACCGATCGCCGTGGCCCTCGGGCTCGTTGCTGTCGCGCTCGCCGCCGCCGTCGGCGCAACAATCGTCGTTCTCGCCCATGCTCGCCGCGATCGCCGACGACAGTCCGGACGCAGAGAGCGTCAACAGGACAATCAGGATGGCGAGGAAGAGTCGCACGGCCACGACAGCATAGCCCTGGTGGGTACAGGACGGCAACCTCGCTCAGGAGTGCTGCATTCCGGTCGCGCGAACCAGCGGCCACGACTGCCGGATCACACCGAAAGCTGAACGGAGGAACAGCACCGCCACCAGCGAGCCCGCGACGATATCGGGCCATGCGTGACCGGTGCCCCAGACTCCGACGGCAGCAAGGAGAACTCCGATATTCGCGATCACGTCGTTGCGCGAGCACTCGAAGGTGCTGCTCATGTTGATGTCCGCGCTGCGATGCCTGTAGAGCAGCGCCAGGCAACCGACGTTGGCAGCGAGCGCGAGCCCACCGAAGATTGCCATCAGACTCGATGTCGGGGTGACCCCGGACTCGATCTTCAGTGCGACCTCGACGATCACCCACAGCCCGAACGCGAGGATCACGAAGCCCTTCGTCAGCGCGGCGCCGGCTTTCCAGCGCGGACCACGTGCGAGCGCATACAGGCTCAGCGTGTAGACCAGCGCATCGCCGAGCATATCGACGCTGTCCGCCATGAGGGCAGTGGAGCGAGCGACCACGCCCGCGCTGAACTCGATGAAAAACATCGCGAGATTGATCGCGAGGACGACCTGCAGCATCCGGCGACGCTGGCCCTGGCCGAGCGCCTCGATCTCGCGGGCTTTGTGGTTGCAGCAGTCGTCCCCCATCGAGTGCGATCTACCATACGTCTGGGATCGGGCCGGGCAGCCCCGCGCAACTCGGTAGACTCCACCTCGTGTCGTCGGACAAGCGATCCGCATGGGGTGGACGACTCTTTCTGGCGCCGGGTCTGGTTCTCGACGTGGGCGCCGGGGCGGCGGCCGACAACCACGCGCCAACGAACCGTCCAGCGTGAGTCGTCGAGTACGTCGAGGGCCATCTCGTCGACCCGTCGCGGCGCGAACGCAACCATCAGGTCGTGCCCGCGCGACAGCTCGATTCCAGTCAGCGCAGTTGACCCCTTACGTCGCGGATGACCGCAACACCAGCACGCCCCTCCACAGGGCTCGCGGCTCCCGACATGTGAAAGCACCGTCGACGGCAGCGCCGACACACCCACGCACGATCGCTGGTGGTAGTGTCTCGTGTGCTCCGAGGGATCGTCGGCATCGTGGTGTGTCTCCTCTGCGCGCGCGTAGCGCACGCGCAGCGCGGCATCGAGGTCGAGCGCAAACCCGTGGAGACCTCTGGGTTCGACGGGTTTCCCGGCTTCTTCGACACCGGCACCGTGGATCGTGGACGCATTCAGGCCGAGTACCTGCCGATCCCGGGCGTTCGCTACGGGCTGACCGATGAGGCCTCGCTCAAAGTCTCCGCGGTGCCGCTCATCGGGTTTCTGCGGGGCGGCTGGGGTGCCGGGTTCGAGCTCAGGCATCGCATGTGGAGCGATCGACGGTTCAATCTTGTGGGAACGCTGACCGCTACCCACGTGAATTTTGGTGACATCGCGGGCGACGACATGGGCAAGACCCCGCTGTACGACAACACGCTGACGACAGCCTTCGCTGTGCTCACGGCAGACTGGCGGATCAGTCCGCGTCATGTCCTGGCTGTCACGGCGCTCGCGGGGAAGATCAAGCTCAGTGGCGAGACGCCAGTGAACGCCGGCAACGTACGGGTCGCCAGTTCTTCAAACTTCACGACGTTCCTCGTGCTCGCCACCCAGACCTACTTCATCAAGGGCGTCCTGGGCCTGCAGTGGGGCGTTGGCTACGCGCCGTACTTGAATGCCGAGAACCGAGGCGCAGGCAACACGACCAATGTCGACCTCGCCGCGGTACTCGAGTCAGCCGGCGCCGCCGCCATTGTGCCTCGACTTGGCATCTTTCTTCGTACGCGGCGCTGGCTCGCCGGAGTCTCGCTGACCGGATTTCTTCCCAGCATCGAGCTTGCCCAGACATGGTGACGATGCGCGCAGCCTTGGTGAGTGCGGCGTTGCTGAGCGGCTGCGTCGACACGTCACTGACGGGACCATTCCAAGCGGAGGTTCTCGTCCGCACCCCGGAGCGCGCCTACGTGCTCCAGACCGTCGCGTTGCCGGATCTGACGAGCTTCGCGCCGTTGAACGACCCGTTCGTTAGATTCAGCGACCATCCGAACTTCGACGAGGACCAGCTCGAGGACTTCGATGCATCGCTATTCGCGTCGCCTTCGGACTACTCGCCTCGCGTGCGGGACGTGAACGGGGTCGCGGTCGCGCGCGATCTCGAGTCGCTCCTCACGTTGAGCGCTTACTACTCGTTGAAAGATAACTTTTCGCGCGCGCAGGACGTGTTTGGGCCGCTCGACCAGCTGATCCCCGACGGCGGCTTCCAGATCCTGGTCGAGCCAAAGTTTTCGTCGGAGCTCGGCTCGCAGGAGCTCGGCACGAATGCCGCCTACATCCCCGGCGGCCAGGCGTTCCTGCTGGTCCAGATGTCGTCGCTCGAGAGCATCCCGCTCGGAATGAATCCGAGCGTCCTCGCGCACGAGTTTGGCCACCACGTGTTTTACGTCACCTACTCGACGGCGGACGGCGTGTGTGACCCCGATGACAATCCAGCGGGTCCGGTCCCGCCGGGGCGATTCTCGTCAGCCGAGGCGATCAGCGGGTTCAATGAAGGGTTCGCGGACATCACGGCATTCGTGCTGCAACAGGAGACGAGGGTGCTGGCGGACTCGATTCCCGCCCTCGATCGAGGAGAACGCGCAATCGACATGCGCGAACCGGGCTACCTCGCTTTCACCTGGAATACTCGGGACCGCTGCGGCGATTCGTTTTACTGCATCGGAACGCTGTGGGCGCGTGCGGTGTTCGAGGTCTACCTCGCCAGTGGTGCGCGCGCTGATGACCTGGCCGCGCGCTCGACGTACGCCAGGATCATCGCGACTGCGGTCGCCGGCGTTCCCGGCCGGTTGCGGCAACGTTCCGGTTGGCCTACCCCTTCCAAACGGTGCGACTTCGCCAAGCTCGACGACGAGCTCACGTTGGTGCGTGCGTACATCGAAGCCTTCATCGCAGGTCTGCCGGTTTCGTTGCAGGCGTCCGCGTGCACGGAGCTCGCATCGCGCTTCGAGTTCATGCCCGTTGGGTGTCCGTGATGCGCGTGCTCGCGCTCGCCGGTGTGCTCGTGCTCGCGCAGCACACTG
>JAYUYE010000631.1:0-3889 GCA_043752985.1 Myxococcales bacterium | reverse complement strand
GATCGGATGCCACTCAGCCTGGTGGCAGGGGCGCTGCCGTGACCTCGGTCGCGCTCGTCGCGGCTGGATCTGCGCATATCGCGCGAGCGACGATCGCGCACCATTCGAAGAGCTTCGCGCTCGCGAGCTCTCTGCTCGGCGCCCGGATCCGCGATCAGACCGCGGTCGTGTACACCTGGTGTCGCCGCGCCGACGATGCAGTCGACGAGCATCCAGGCGCGTCGGCGACGGACCTCGTAGCCGTCATTGGCGTCCTCAATGCCGAGCTTGACGCCGCCTATGCCGGGACGGCGTCCGACCCGGTCCTCGTCGCGTTCGGAGAGGTCGCCCGAGCTCGCGCGATCCCGCGGCACTACCCCCAGGAGCTGCTCGCCGGCCTCACCATGGACGCCGTCCCGACGCGGTACATGACGGTCGATCACGTTCTCGCGTACTCGTGGCGCGTTGCCGGTGTAGTCGGGCTCATGATGTCGCACGTGTTCGGCGTCTCCGACGACGACGCGCTGGTCCACGCCGCGCACCTCGGGCTCGCGATGCAGCTCACCAACATCTGCCGCGATGTGGCGGAGGACTGGGAGCGGGGCCGGCTGTACCTCCCCGAAGAGCTCCTCGCCGCACACGGCGCCGCGGGCCTCGCCGCGGAGCTCGGGCGCCCCTTGCCGCCTTCCGCGCGCGCGCCGATCGCTGCCACGGTGAGTGACCTGCTCGTGCTCGCCGATCGGTACTACCGGTCCGGTGACCTCGGGATCCGTGCACTACCGTGGCGTGCCGCGCTCGCGGTGTCGTCCGCGCGCAGGGTCTATGCGGCGATCGGCCGCCGGATCGCACGCACGGGGCATGACGTCACGGCGGGGCGAGCATTCGTGCCCGGGCCGACGAAGCTCGCGCATGTCGCGGCGGCCGTGACGCGGCTCGCACTGACCTCGCCGCGCCGCCTCCGATCACCGCGCCCGCGCGTTCCCGCGCGGGTACTGGGAAGGGCCGATGTTCCACAACTCTAAAAAGCGCTCTGCGCTCGCGATCTACGTCGGTCGGATCCGTGAGTTCGACCGGACGGACTGGCTGGTCTACGCGGGCTGGGTCGGCATGATGATCGGCCTCGTCGCGTCGACAGGCGGCTTCTTGGTCGCAGGCCACATGCTCGGCGTGAGCTGGCCCGCCGAGGCGTGGCTCGTGCCGATTGGCGCGAGCGTGTTCGCGATCGCGATCGCGATCGACACGATCGGTCACCGCACCATCTACAAGGAAGTGTTGCGCGGCGGCGAGCAGCTCGTGCACCACATCACGATCGTCGCCGGCGTCGCGAGCTGCGTGCTGCTGTGCGTTGCCTACGAGCATCCCGGGGTCGCGATCCCGGCGATGGTGTTCACCATCCTGTCGCTCGTCTACAGCCTGATCGACGAGGCGTTTCATTGGCGCCGCTACGTCAGCCAGCACTCCGACGTGGTCGAGATGTGGAGCCACGTCGGGATCCTCGTCGGCCACGGCACGATGATGCTCGGTTGGTGGCGGTTCTATCAGCTCGGCTACCCCGGCGTGCGCGAGACGCTCGCCGCGCTTGGAGGCCCGTCATGACGCTCGCTGCGGGCAAAGTTGTCGAGGTGTTCTACGACGGTGACTGTCCGTTGTGCATGCGCGAGATCCGCATGCTCACGCGTAAGGATCGGGCGGAGCGCATCCAGTTCACCGATATCGCGGCGCCGGCGTTCGATGCTGAGAAGCTCGGCACGACCTACGCAGTACTGATGGCGCGGATCCAGGGGCGGCTCGCCGACGGTACATGGATCGAGGGCGTCGAGGTGTTCCGCCAGCTCTACGCCGCGATCGGCTGGACCAAGCTCGTTGCGGTTACTCGCTGGCCGATCATTCGAAACGTCCTGTCGCTCGGCTATCGGCTGTTCGCGGCGAACCGGTTGCGTCTGACGGGCCGCTGCGCACCCGATGGCGCGTGCGCGGTTCCCGCTCGCAAGACCAGCTAGCGCGCGGCGCGCGCGGCGATCGCGGCGAGCTCGCCCATCGTCTCCGCGTAGCGCAAGCCCGGGTGTGCGGCCGCGATTCGCGCGCCCTCGCGGCCGCCGATCACGGCAGTCGCCTTCGGCGCCAGGCTGGCGAGCCACTTCGCGAGGGCGCGGGCGCGCGCCGGCGCGACCTTGGTGCTCGCACTGATCCAGACGATCTTCGGATCGTGCACGTCGACCGCGTGCTGCAGTGCCCCCAGCGGCGTGTTCGGACCGAGGTTGACCGCGCGCAGGCCGCACGACTCGACGACCATCGACGCCATGAAGGAGGGCAGGAGGTAGGGATCGTCCTCGGGCCCACCACCGAGCGCGACCGCAGCGGTCTTTGGCACCTCGAACGTGGCGCGGAGATAGGCGAGCGCCTGCAGGCACGTGTCGGTACCGCGATGCTCGATGAACACGCCCTCCGAGTTGTGGCTCCACATGTCCCCGAGCGATTGCATCGCCTCGCGGATCGGTCCGTCACAGAGCTCGGCAACCGTCGTTCCGCGCAGGTAGCGCGCGAGGAGGAAGCCGCGCGCGCCGACCGCATCACCGCGCTTGAGGTAGTCGAGGAGACGCTCCGTTCCGTACAGCCCCTGCGCGTTCGCGTTCGCGACCTCGGGCATGTCGAGAATCTCGGGGTGCGCGACCGGCGCTCCGGTCTCGCGGATGAATCGGACGGCTTCGGGTAGCGAGATCCGGCGATGCCCCCCGTCGGTGCGGGTCGCGACGATCTTGCCTGCATCGATCCAGCGCTTGAGCGAGGACTCGCTAACGCCCAGTGCTTCTCCGAGCTCGCGAGGGGACAACAGCCGCACACCTCCATGATGCCTCGGTCGTCCGCGGAGTTACACGACTCGCTGCTCCCGCCGCAGCCGAAACATTCGTGGAACGAACATTCGTCCGTCCACTCCGACTTGACGAATCGGAAAAATCGTCCAAAGTGGACGTTATGAACGATTTGCACGAAATGGCCGTTTCACTCCCGGTCGCCGCTCCGGCCCTCAGTGCCGCTGACCGGGGCTTCGTGTACGCGGTTGCGCGTCGGATCGTCCGGAGCGCCAACGACGCGGATGACGTTACCCAGGACGCGATGATCCTCGCGTACCGCTACCGGGCCTCGTTCCGCGGCGAGTCCAAGTACCGGACGTGGCTCTACCGGATCGCCGCCACGACCGCGATCGGGTTTCTTCGCAAGCGGAAGCGCTCCCGCGAGCTCCTGGCCAACGAGCCCGAGCAGCTCGGCGCCTGGCTCGCCGATGATGCGAAGACTCCCGAGGCACAGCTCGCCGATCTCGATACCGAGCGCTACGTGCAGGAGGCGATCGCGGCGCTCGCGCCGAAGTATCGCGAGGTTCTGCTGTGCCGGGTCGATGCGACCGAAGGCGAGACGGCGGAGCGCCTGGGCATCAGCGTGGCGAACGTGAAGATCCGGGCGCATCGCGCGCGCAAGCAGCTGCGCGACACGCTCGAGGTGGCTCGCTAACGCCGCGCTGCGATCTCGGTGCGCAGCACGCTGAGCGTGCGATGTGCCTCGGCCCGCTTCTCGGGCGTGGCCAGCTCGGCGTTGATCCGGATCCGCAGGTAGCGCGGCCACAGCGCGGACGTGGCCGCCGAGCCTTTGCGAGCATCAAGCGCCTTGAGCTCGCGGCCGACCGTGCCGTAGAGCTGGGCGACGCCCGATCCCGAGGTATCGAACGCCGTCGGCTTCTCGAGCTTCGGCTGCTTCGGCTGCTGCTGCTGCTGCTTCGGCTGCTTCGGCTTCGGCTTCGGCTTCGGCTGCCTCGGCTGCTGCTGCTGCTGCTGCTGCTTCGGCTGCTTCGGCTTGACGACCGGCACGGCTGCCGAGCCCGCCGCCGCATCGCCCGCGGGTGAGACCGCTGCGTCCG
>JAYUYE010000630.1:0-3890 GCA_043752985.1 Myxococcales bacterium | reverse complement strand
GCCAGCCGGTGTGGGACGAGGTCCCCGGCGAGTTCCGCAACCTGATGAAGCGGCTGATCGTCACGCAGGGCGACACCGAGCCCGCGAGCGTCGAGCAGCAGCGCGACCTCGGTGCGACCGCACCGTCGCTCTACGATCTGCGCAATCTGTTTCAGGTCAACGTCGAGGAGGGCCGTCACCTGTGGGCGATGGTCTACCTGCTGCACACGTACTTCGGCCGTGACGGCCGCGAGGAAGCGGAGGAGCTGCTCGCACGCCGCTCGGGCGATCCGGACAAGCCGCGAATCCTCGGTGCGTTCAACGAGCCGACCTCGCACTGGCTGTCGTTCTTCATGTTCACGATGTTCACGGATCGCGACGGCAAGTATCAGCTGAGCGCGCTGGCCGAGAGCGGCTTCGATCCACTCGCGCGAACGTGCCGGTTCATGCTGACCGAGGAAGCGCACCACATGTTCGTGGGCGAGTCCGGGATCCAGCGCGTCGCGAAGCGGTCGTGCCAGCTGATGAAGGAGACCAACGGCGATCCGCGCTCGGTCGGCGGCATCGACCTACCGACGATCCAGAAGTACGCGAACCTCTGGTACTCGCTGTCGCTCGACCTGTTCGGCGGCGAGGTGTCGTCGAACGCGGCCGATGCGTTCGCGTCCGGCATCAAGGGTCGCTACAAGGAAGATCGCTACGACGAGCACAAGCTCGTTGGCTCGCACTTCTCGATGGATGTCCTGGAGGGCGGCAAGGTCGTACACAAGGACGTCCCGATGCGCAACGCGCTCAACGAGGTGCTGCGTACCGAGTACATCAAGGACTGTCAGCGCGGCGTGGATCGCTGGAACAAGACGATCAAGGGCGAGGGCGTCGACTTCGAGATCACCCTGCCGTCGCACAAGTTCCACCGTCAGATCGGCATGTGGTCGAGCCACAAGTTCACGCCCGACGGCCAGATGATCGACGACGCGACGTTCGCGGCGCGCCGCGGCGAGTGGCTGCCGACGGACGCCGACGAGACGTACATCAAGAGCCTGATGAAGCCGGTCTACGAGCGCGCCAAGATGGCGAGCTGGATCGCCCCGCCGGCCAAGGGCATCAACGCGCTCCCCGAAGACTTCGAGTACGTCCGCCTCTGATCAGCGCAGCTCGAGCGCCGCGAGCGACGGTGCCACGACCTCGCGGGAGTCAACGCGCGCGGTTCCATCGACGTCGATCCTGACGATCTGACCGCCTTCAGCGGTGTCGACGAACAGAACACCTTCGGGCTGGCCGTCGGCATCTCGCCTCGCGGTGATTCCGAGGACCGCGAATGGAATCAGCGTGTCGTCGTCCTGCATCTCGAACCCATCGGGAGACCCGTCGCCGAACATGTCGGAGAACATCTCGGTGAGGTCATCGTCGCGGCCCGCCCAGTCAATCACCCAGCACCCTCGCGACTCGCCGCCGAGCTTGACCGCCGTCGCCTTGAGGTGTGGACGGATAGCAGTCTGGACCTGGTCTTGGCTCATGGGGTGAGTAAACACAACCGCAGGCCCTGACTCAATCCTCCGGTCGCACTGTCTGCGTGCGAGAGGACAAGGGGAGAAGTGACGGTGGACAGCTGGTCCGCGCAGGCGGGCTGGTACGAAGGCCGATGACCAAGCTCCTCGTCCTCGTCGTCGCTCTCGCAGCCTGCGGTGGATCCAAGGCCAAAGACACTAGCCCTGTCGGCGGCCCCGGTGAGCCGGCGATCGATCCGACCGTTCCGTCGTGGGCGCCGCCCAGCTGCACCACGTACCAGAAGGCCGTCTTCCAGGCGATCAACTGCGAAGCGATGGACAAGGGCAAGCGCGACGAGATCCAGACGGCCTACAACTCCGCCAGCGAGACCTGGAAGGCCGAGAAGGATGCAGACGCCGCGCGCATCGAAGAGGTCAACAAGAGCTGCACCAGCAGCGCCGAGTCGGTGCGCACCGCCATCGGCGAGCTGTGCACGGCCGAAACGAAGTAATTAACCGGTTTCGCGGCACGGACCACGATCGCGTCGCCAGCCTCGATGATCCGCAGCTCCGCGCGTTTCCGCCTCTGGTGACAACATCGTGCTGGCGCAGCTCGTCGGCAAGGCGCTGCTCGGCGCACACCGCAAGCGGTTCGCCGCGGGTGGCACGCTCGCGGTAGTCGGCGAGTCGCTACTCGCCGCCGTCGCACGGATCGTCGGCGCTCTTCGACCGTTCGTCGTCGGCGTCGTCGTCGTCGTGCGGCTTGTTCGCGTCGCGCAGCTCGCTCCGAGATTCCTTGGACCCGGTGGCTTCCGTCGCCGGCGGGCTCGCCACGGACTTCGCAGCCTTCTTCGAGCCCCCGCACGCTGCGGTCGTCAGGGCGAGGACGAGGAGAATGCGCATGGCGTCACCGCTTCAGCTTCTGAAGCAGGTCACCGAACGTGCCGAACTTCGCGGTGGGCTGCGCCTTCGCCGATTCGGCGACCTCCTCGGCCGTCCCACCCTCGGTGTTCGCGAGGGAGAGCGCGATCTTTCGTTCCGGGGCATCGATGCGCAGGATCGTGGCCTCGACCTCCTGGCCGGGCGCAACGACCTCCTTGGGATGATTGAGCCGGCGTCCTGCACCGAGCTCGCTGATGTGCACGAGCCCTTCGATGCCCGGGGCGATCTCGACGAACGCGCCGAACGTCATCAGCCGCGTGACCTTGCCCTTGAGGCGCTGACCCTCCTTGAACATCGCGACAGCGTCGCGCCACGGGTCGGTCGCGAGTGCCTTGAGTGACAGGCTGATCCGATCGATGGTGCGGCCCTTCTCGACGACCTGCTCGTTCTTGAGCACGACGACATCGATCTCCTGGCCCATCGACAGAACATCCTCCGGCTTCTCGACCCGGCTGTAGCCGAGCTCGGAGACGTGGAGCATGCCTTCCATGCCGCCGATGTCGACGAACGCGCCGAACGGCTTGAAGCCGACCACCGTGCCGCGCACGACCAGGCCCGGCTCGAGCTTCTTGCGGGTCTCGATCGCGATCTTTGCCTTCTCCTCCTCGACCAGCACGCGGCGGGAGAGGACGAGGTTACGCGGCTCGTAGCGCGTGATCCGGAACGTGAGCTTCTGGCCGACGTAGGTCGTGAGGTCCTCGACGAACCGCGCGTCGATCTGCGACGCCGGGCAGAACCCGCGCACGCCGGCGACGTCGACCGACACGCCGCCCTTGATCACCTCGGTGACCGTTCCCTCGACCGGGATTCCGAGCTCGTGCGCCTGCTGGAGCTCGGCCTTTGCCTCGGGTCCGCGCCCACCCATCCGGATGCGAAGGCTGAGCACGCCTCCAGCATCCGAGACGATCCGGGTCTCGATCATGTCACCGACGTTGATCTGCAGCTTGCCCTCTGCGTCGGTCACCTGACTGCGATCGAGGGTGCCCTCGGCCTTGCCGCCGAGGTCGACGAAGACGGTGTCCTTGCCGAACGAGATCACCTTGCCTTTGATCAGGTCACCGACCTTGGGGCGCTTCGTGCGCGGTACGCCCTTTTCGGACTCGGCGAGCATCGAGGCAAAATCATCATCCTGGTCGACCATAGGCGGCGCACTCTACTCGGAGCGGCGCTCGGAGGCTACCGCCGGCGGCTATGGCGCGCTCATCTGGCCAAAGGCGGCCTGGACGGTCGGCTCCTCGGCGCAGCGCTCCGAGAGCGCGGCCATCCGTGTCTCGATGCCGCCGTAGCGGCCCTCGTTCGCCTCGATGAATGCGGTCGCTTCGGCCAGCTTCGCCTTGTCGCGGTCGAGCGCCATCGCAGCGACGAACGCCGGGCGATTCGCGGTGATGGCCTGCTGCATGGCGGCGCCCGCTTCGGCGCAGGTCGTCGCGCGCTCACCGGCGGTGATCACCAGGACATGCGCCTGCCAGCTCCGATCGGTGA
>JAYUYE010000629.1:0-3891 GCA_043752985.1 Myxococcales bacterium | reverse complement strand
GCCGTTCTTCGGCGGTGGTCTCCCGGAGGGCGTGAACCTCGACGATCGCGAGCTCACCAAGATCGAAGCAATGATCTCGTCGATGACGCAAGAAGAGCGGCTCAACCCACAGGTCTTCGTCGCGACGACCTGGGAAGAGTTCATGTCCACCAGCGGCCGGCACGCCAAGCGCCGCCGCGCGGACTTCGATCCGGGTCGCGTGAAGCGCGTCTCCAAGGGCTCGGGCCGCACCGAGGTCGAGGTCAAAGAGCTGCTCCAGAAGTTCGCCCAGATGCGCCAGATGATGGTGCAGCTCGGCGCGTCGACGGGGCTGATGGGCAAGATCCCAGGCTTCAAGCAGTTCTCCCAGATGAAGAAGCTGGCCGGCATGGACATCAACGCGCTGATGAGCGCGGGCGGTGGCATGCCGCCGGGTCTGCTCGGCGAGGGCGGCATGCCGAACATGCCGAACATGCCAGGCATCCCCACGGGCAACGTCCCCGGTCTGCCGAAGGGCTACACGCCTCCTGGTAGCAAAGGCGTGGTCGGTGCGGTTCGCGCGAGCGACAAGCAGAAGTCCAAGGACAAGCGCAAGGCCGAGAAGACCGCGCGCAAGAAGAGCCGCCGCTAGCGCATGACTGCGTCCGTCTGCACCTCGTGCGGTGCGATGAAGATCGGCGCGCTGGTGCGCTGTACGAAGTGCAAGTTCGAGGCGTCGACCAACGAAGAGCGCGCGAAGTCGCTGATGCTCTCGGATCACCACCTCGACCGCGCGGGGCTCACCGCCGCGAGCGCTGCGATCCAGAGCGGCGCCGGCGTCGAGTACGATGAGGCGAAGGTCGCGGAGATGGCTGCAGGCATCGCAAACGCGCCGGTGCCGTCGATCATCGGCATCGTCATGCTCGCGGTCGGGTTCCTGCTGGTGCTCGGGATGGTCGGGCTGATGATCGTGCTCGCGATTCGCTGGCTGATCACCGTCGTTGCCGGCTAGCGGGACGCGGTAGGCTGCGCGCGTGGCGAGGCCTCCCGAATTCGATCTGGCGAAGGAGCTCGCGAAGCCGAGCTTCACGCCCGGCGCGCGTGACGCCGGCGCCTTGGTCGAGCTGATCGTCTCGGGCGAGGAAGCGGTCGTCACGAAGGCGGCGCCAGCACTCGCGGGCCTCAAGGATGCAGCGCGCACCGCGATCACCGCGCGGCTCGACGGGTCGCTCGAGGAGGGCGCGGCGGCTCGGCTGATCAGCGTGGTCGGCTTGCTCGCGCGCGCCGGAGACTCGGCAGCGCGCGCCGTGCTGCTCGCGAAGATCCTCGACTCCGCGACCCGGGTCCGCCGCGCGTCGATCGTCGCGCTCGGCAAGCTGGCGGCGACGGGTGCGAAGGAGCCCGCGCCGATCGCGGTGAAGGCGACCGCCGGTGGAGCGCCGATCGTCGAGTTGCGCGCAGGCGACCGGCGTGCGCACGTGGACCGGCGAGCGACATCCGGCGAGCCGGTGGTCGAGCTCCGCGAGCTCGCGCGGCGCGGGGATCCTGATCGCCGCGATGAGCTCGACGATGTTCGCGCGGCCCTGCTCGCGCGGTGGGATGCGAGCGACGTGACTCCCGACGAGCGCCGCGCTCTCGCCGAGGCACTCGGCAAGGTCGGCGGCGAAGCGGCGATGGAGCGGCTCCATGCGCTCGATCCGAGCGCCGACAAGGAGCTCGAGCGCCGGCGCGACCGCGCGGTGCTGATCGCCGATCGCACGTCGAAGCGCGGCGAGGACTCGACGGTCCGCACCGACGTGGCACCGGCGCGGCCGCTCGACATCCGTCTCGGCTGCCGTCCCGGACTCGGCGAGCTCTTGTACGGCGAGATCATCAAGCTCGACCTCGGCGGCGCAACCCGCACGCTGCAGCGCACCGATGCCGTCGACGTCACGCTCACGAAGCCATGGTCCGCGCTCTTCGCGTCGCGGCTGTGGGCGACTGCGTCGATCCGGATCCCGCTCCCCAGGCTGCCCGTAGAGGACGCGATCATCCAGGCGATCACCGCACCGGAGATCCGCGAGCTGTTGCGCAGCTGGACGCGCGGCCCGATCCGCTGGCGGCTCGCGATGGCGAAGGGCCACCAGCGTGCGGTGGTGTGGACCGTCGCGAAGGAGGTCACCAGGATCGCGCCGGAGCTGATCAATGACCCGACCGCGACGACCTGGGAGATCGTCGCGGACATCGAGGAGCAGATGCTCGAGATCGTACCGCGGCGGATCGACGATCCGCGGTTCGCGTATCGCGATGCCGATGTTCCGGCTGCCTCGCACCCGAGCGTCGCGGCCGCGCTCGCGTGGGTCGCCGAGCCGCGCTCCGGCGATCGCGTGTGGGATCCATTCTGCGGCTCTGGTCTCGAGCTCATCGAGCGCGCGCGGCGCGGCCCGTATCGAACACTGCTCGGCAGCGACCTCGAGGAAGCGGCGCTCGCCGCGGCGCGCTCGAACCTCGAAGCAGCCGGTGTCACCGCGCAGCTCGAGATCGCAGACGCGCGCACGCATGACCCCGGTGCGGTCGATCTGATCATCACCAACCCGCCACTCGGCAGCCGCGTCCGCGTCGATGCAGCGGCTCTGCTCTGCACCGCCCTGCCCCACTTCGCGCGCCAGCTGTCGCGCGGTGGCCGCCTCGTCTGGATCACTCCGTCGCATCGCAAGACCACCCCCGCCGCCGAGGCCGCGGGCCTCGTGCTCGCGCGCTCCATGTCCGTCGATCTCGGCGGTGTGCGCGGCCGGCTCGAGCGCTGGGACAAGAAGGGCTAGCGTGCAGGCGATCCGGACGTACGTGCGGTACCTGGTGCCGTTCACGATCCTGTCGGTGATCGCCTTCGCACCGCTGCTCTTGCTCGCGCTGCGGGTCGAGGCCCCGGCGAACGCGAAGCAGGCGGGCATCGCCTTGGGCTACGCCTACGCCTTCGCCGGCTGCAGCGTGATTCCGCTGTTCCTCCTCGTCGGTGGCGTCGCGCCGGCGGTTCGCGGCATCGTCGCTGGCACGCCGCGCTCGCAGCTCGCCGTGCTCGGCGCCGGTCTCCTCGGCCTCGCGCGCGCAGTCGTCCCGACCCTGCTCGCGGTCGCCGCGATCGCGATCGGCGGCCTCGCGATCGCGCTGCCCGGTCTGCTCCTGCTCGTCCTGCTCGCGCTCTCGGGCGCCAGCATCGAAGCCGGCGCGCCGGCACGCCTCGCCGACAGTGTCGCGATCGCTCGCATCCGGTTCCTGCCGATCGCCGGCATCCTCCTCGCCACGCTCGCCGTGCAGGCGATCGCGATCTTCGTGCTCTCGCGCGGGCTCGTCCCGCTGCCGAAGGCGCCCGCTCCCGCGCACCTCGCCGCGTTCGGCCAGCTCGTGCGGCTGACCGTCGCGGGTATCGTGGTCGCCGCGCCGATTCCGGCGGTCCTTCTCGCGCTGATTCACGCGCGCGCAATCGCTGGTTCGCAAAACCGATAGAACAGGTCGCTGTCCGAGAGAGCGGTAGACCTCCGTGCCGTTTCTGCTCGCCGGATCCAGAGCGTCTGTCGACCGCATCGCACCCACCACCCAGACCTCGTGGGAACGAGACCTTCCGCCCGCAGGTGCGCTCCGCTACAGCGCGCCGAATGCGCCGAATGCGACGAGCGCCGCGCGGGCTTCTGCCGGATCGCGTGCACTCGCGATCCGCGGATCGCGAGTCGGCGTGACGCCGCGGCCGTACCAGATCGATCGCCAGCCGGCGTCGCGCGCGCCGACGATGTCGGCGGCCCACGAATCGCCGATGTGGATCGGATCGGCGCCCGTGACGCCGAGCGCATCGAGCGTGTGGTCGAAGATCCGGCGGTCTGGCTTCGCGAACCCGAGCCGGCCGGAGTCGACGATCACGGAGAAGGGATCGTCGATCGAGATCTCGCGGAGGAGCTCCGC
>JAYUYE010000628.1:0-3896 GCA_043752985.1 Myxococcales bacterium | reverse complement strand
GTGCGCTGCAGGCGACCGAGGCGACATCGGACCCGACGTTGGGCTCGGTCACCGAGATCGCCGCCATGGTCTCGCCCGACGCGAGCCGCGGGAGCCAGAGTTGCTTCTGCTCCTCGGTGCCGCCCGCGATCAACGCCTTCGCGAGGATCTCGGGTCGGGTGATCAGCGAGCCCGCCGCCGCGAGCGATCCGCGCGACAGCTCCTCGGTCGTCAGGATCATCGCGAGGTTCCCGAGCTCGTGACCGCCGTACTTTTCAGGGATCGCGAGGCCGAAATATCCAAGCTTCGCCATCTCGGAGATGAAGCGCTCGGGGACCAGCTCGTCGTGGTGATGGATCCGCTCGGCGTGCGGGATGATCTCCCGCTCGGCGAACGCGCGAACGTTGGCGCGGACCTCGGTGAGGATCTCGTCGAGCGGCCAGATCAGCCGGCCCTCGGCCGCGATCGCACTGGCGCCGATCTCCTCGACCGCGGCCGGAGCAACGCCGGCGGCGATCGCGGCGGCAGTCTGCGCGTCATACGCGAGATCGCCGAGCCCGATCAGCGGCGCGATCGGCGCGAGGCGATGTGGGATCGAAGCGGCGAGCTCGGCGGCGGCGACCCGCGCGGACGCGGCCATCGGCTCGGGTGCGCATGCGAGCTCTGCGATCACACGAGCCTCGGTCGCGGCGTACGCGACGCGCTCGACCACGACCTGATGATCATCGATCGCTTCGCCGTCGCGCGTGAGTATGCGGGTCGCTGCCACTGCGCGCTCGGCGAGCGCCTGCACAGCCATCGAGATCATGGACAGGTCATCGGCCATGGCGATGCTTATCCCGCGGAGTCGTCGCGGACTACCCCGTCTCACTGTGGAATGACGGGGTAGCGCCCATGAACCCATTCCTCGCGCTGTGCCTTGCCATCTTGCTCGTGCCTTCGATCGCCTTGGCCGACAAGGGAAGTCAAGGACAGACGCCCAGGGTCGCCACCAGCGGCAGGGGCAACTCGGTCGTCGCGATCAAGTGAGCGACGCGAGCAGCCGCGCGACCTGCGCGCCATAGCCGCCGCCGAACAGCACCGCGTGCGCGGCGAGTGGATACAACTGCCAGACCGGCACCCGCTCGCGCCAGCCCGGATCGAGCGGCCAGACCTCGGAGTACGCATCGATCACCGCATCGCTGATGCCGCCGAACAGCGCCAGCATCGCGAGGTCGACTTCGCGATGACCGCCGTAGACGGCCGGATCGATCAGCACTGGCGCACCGCCACTCGCAACGACGTTGCCCCACCACAGATCACCGTGGAGGCGTGCGGGTGACTCGCGCGGGCCAAACCGATCACGACGCTGGGCGAGCGCATCGAGCTGGCGGTCAAGTCCGAGCTTCGCGCGCGTGCATAGCGGCCGCACCCGGCGCTCGATCCAGTGCGTGACGACATCGTCCTCGGCGGTGTTGTCCTGCGCAAGCGTCGCGAGAAAGCTCGTTCCGGTGTGGCCGAAGGCAGGCGCACCACGGCGATGGAGCCCCGCGAGCCCGCGCCCGAGCTCGGCCTCGAACGCGCGTCCACCCCGCGCGCCGAGATCCAGCCACTCGAGCGCGAGGAAGGAGTCGCACGCGACGACCACGCGCGGCACCCGCAGTGGCCCGCCGCCGATCCACGCGAGCCCGGCAGCTTCGGCGGCGTACATGCCTGGTGGCGCGGACGAGTGAGTCTTCACGAACAGTGACCGACCGTCGGTGAGCTCGACCCGCCACGCGAGGTTGATGTCGCCGCCGCTGACTGGCTCGATGTTCGCGACCGGGCCGAACGCCTGTGCGAGCTCTGTCTTCCAGTCCGTGGTCACGCCGGAGGCAGCCGCTCGCGGACGTGAGCGAGCAGCCCGGCGCAGGCGCGCTCGCATTGGTCGAGCACCTCGTCGAATCCGCGCTCGCCGGGGGCGTAGTACGGGTCGGGGACGTGGGCCTCCGACGGCGCGGTCGGATCGAAGCTGCGCAGCAGGTGGAGCTCGGGCGTCGCGCGCTCCCCGATCATCCGCTGCAGGATCTGAGCGTTGGCCGCGTCCATCGCGAGCACGAGATCGTAGCGATCGAGATCCGCGCGTGTGAACTGGCGTGCGAGGTGAGTCAGCTCGACTCCGCGACGCGCCGCGGCCGCTCGCGCGCGTGGATCTGCCTGTTCACCGCAGTGGTAGTCGCCGGTCCCTGCACTGTCGATCGTGACCCGGTCCGCGAGGCCCGCGTCGTCGAGCAGCTTCTGCATCACGCCTTCCGCTGTTGGCGAACGGCAGATGTTGCCGAGACACACGAAGCAGATCCGCATCAGCGCGACGGTGGATCGCTGTCGAGCTCGCCGGTCCAGTACAGATAGTCACGCCAGGCATCCGGGATCGAGCGCAGCGAGATCCGGATCGCGACGGCGGGCACCCAGTTCGGTTGGGTCGGTGCGGCGAGCAGCGCCATCCCGGCTTCGCGCGGCGTGCGACCACCCTTCCTGCGATTGCACAGGTAGCAGCAGGTGACGATGTTGGTCCACTCGGTCAGGCCGCCCTGCGAGCGCGGCTTGACGTGGTCGTACGTCAGCTCGCTGATCGACGCCTTCTTGCTGCAGTACTGGCACTTGTAGTTGTCGCGCGCGTAGATGTTGACGCGCGAGAACTTCACCGGCCGAGCGTAGCGGCGGAACGAGCGGAGCAGACGCACGACCGCGGGCACCTTGAGGATCACGCTCACCGCGTGAATGTCGCGGTCGTACTCCTCGATGACTTCGACCTTGCCGAGAAACAGCAGCGTGATCGCCCGCTGCCACGAGATGACCTTGATCGGCTCGAATCCCTGGTTCAGCAGCAGGGTCTGCGCGGTGTCCATCGATCGCCCTCTGCCCGAATGTAGCATCGCCTTTGGCAGACGACAGTTTCCTCCCTGCGACGTGGGATCTCGCGCACATGCGCGGGGCTTGCTCGGAACTGAGATTGAAAACTATTTTCAAGAATGCTAGGTCTGCGGAGTGCCATCCCTCGCCGAGATCCCGACCGGCCGCGCGGTCACGGTCCGGGGGGTCGATGGCTCGCGCGCGTTTCGCCGCCGGCTGCTCGAGATGGGTCTGGTGCCCGGCGTGACGGTCCGGATCGTCGCGGTCGCGCCGCTCGGTGATCCGCTCCAGATCGAGGTCCGGGGGGGCCAGTGGTCGATCCGGCGCACCGAGGCCGCGCAGATCGCGGTCGAGGGCCCCCCCTCGGCGGGAACCGCCTCGTGACTGCCTGCCACGAACCTGCCGAGAGGATCACGCCGCCGAACGCCCAGCCGGTCGTCGTAGTCGCGGGAAATCCCAACGTCGGCAAGACGACGCTGTTCAACGCGCTGACCGGATCGTCGGCGAAGGTCTCGAACTATCCCGGCATCACCGTCGATCGCTTGAGCGGCACGATGCAGCTGCCCACCGGGCGCGCCGCGCAGGTGTTCGATGTGCCCGGAACGTACAGTCTGAACGCGCGCAGCGCCGAGGAGCAGATCGCGCTCGATTCGCTGGTCGGCCTCGCGGGCGCGCAGGTCCCCGACGTCGTCGTCGTCTGCATCGATGCCACGCAGGTCGCGCGCTCCGCGTACTTGCTGCTGCAGATCCAGGAGCTCGGCGCGCGCTGCGTCGTTGCGATGACGATGATCGACGAGGCCAAGCTCGCGACCCCGGAGTCGCGTGCCCTTGCCGCCCTGCTCGGCTGCGAGGTCGTCCCGGTCATCGCGCGCACGAAGCACGGCCTGGGTGATCTGATCGCGGCGATCGATCGCACGCTGCGCACCGACGCGCGCCCGGTGTGGCGCTGGACCCCGTCGGCCGGGCTGCGCGAGCACCTCGATGCGGTGCGCGAAGCATTGCCCGCGACCTGGCGCGGTCACGCCGCCGATGCACTCGCGCTGTGG
>JAYUYE010000627.1:0-9401 GCA_043752985.1 Myxococcales bacterium | reverse complement strand
TCCGCGTGCGCTGCCGGCGGGACCAGCCTGGCCGCGAGGAGGGGAAGACGCATGCAGGCACCCGGGTGCAAGGGGCGCTCCGCGCGACGCAATGCGTGCGCATGGTTCGCGCCGCAGGACATGCGTCGATTCAACGGAACTGCGCAAGCGTTGCGTGGACCACGAGTGGAACCGAGCGGGACACACACGAGGTACGTAAGTTTACGCGTGCGGATCCTCACCCACGGTGCGCCGTTGACACACACGACGAGGCGACGACGGCTCGTGGTCGATGCAATCACCTGATGTTACGGACTCGAGCGTCACGCCGGTGCCGGGCCCGGAAATGCACGCGCGGTGCTCTGATGCCCGCTCCGTCTGCTCTGCTCACGCGCTTCATCGCAACCCGACCCCGCTACGAAGTCGATCAGGCTCGCAGTCTGGAGTGGTTGGCGGCAGCTCATGCTGCGGCGGCAGCTACGGTGTCCCAGCTCGATGAACACGCACGGCGCACGTACGAGGAACGGATCGCACGGGTCCTGGGGCGATGCGCGGCGCAACCGGACAAGATCGCGCGGCGTGGTGTTTCGATCGCTGATCTCGAGACCACGCGATGGAGCGAGAACGCGCTCTACAATCTAGATGTCGACCCACATGGAAAGGGATCCGGGGCGCGCACCCAAATGTTTGCGGACATCGTGGACCGCTACTTCTCCACTGCCTACGCGAACGAGAGCTGTGCACCTGACGATCTGATTCACGTGACGTGCACCGGCTACGTCTCGCCGAGTGGCGCGCAGAAGCTGGTCGCGAACCGTGGGTGGGGCGCGACGACGCGCGTGACGCATGCGTATCAGATGGGGTGCTACGCGGCCGTGCCCGCCGTGCGAATGGCAGCCGCGTTCATCGCGATGGCCTCACCGACACCGTGGCGTTGCGACCTCGTTCACACCGAGCTGTGCTCGCTGCACTTCGATCCGACCGATCATCGGATCGAGCAGCTCGTGGTCCAGAGCTTGTTCGCCGATGGCTTGATCCGCTATTCGATGGTCGCCAACGACGGCCGACCTGGTCTGCTACTGCGGGCGCTGCACGAGGTAGTGCTTCCGGATTCTGCGGATGCGATGTCGTGGGCTGTCTCGGATTGGGGCATGCGGATGACCCTCGCGCGCGACGTGCCGGATCGAATCGCCGGTTCGCTTCGCGGCTTCGTGAGCGAGCTGGTTCGGCGTGCGGGCCTCGATCTCTCGTGCCTGAAGACCAGCGTGTTCGCGGTCCATCCCGGCGGTCCGAAAATCATCGATCGCGTGCGCGAGGTACTCGAGCTCGATCCCGCGCAAGTCGCCACGAGCCGCGCGGTGCTGCTCGACCACGGGAACATGTCGTCCGCGACGCTGCCGCACATCTGGATGCGTCTCGTCGATGACGCCAACATCCCCCCGGGTACGTTGATCCCGAGCCTCGCGTTTGGACCTGGCCTCACGGTGTGTGGTGCCTTGTTCGAGAAGCAGTGATGCTGGTGCTCCTCGTGGTCCCGGTGGCGTTGCAGGCGCTTGCGATGGTGGTCGATGAGGGCTGGTTTCACCGCCGGCGTGGGCTGCCGCGGTGGGAGCGGATCGGCCACCCTCTCGATACGTTGACGATCGCGCTGTGCCTCGCCTGGCTCGTGGTCGCGCCTCGGACCGAGCAGACTCTGTGGGTCTACGGCGCCCTCGCCGTGTTCTCGACCCTGTTCGTCACCAAGGACGAGCCGATCCACGCGCGGCTTTGCTCGGCTGGCGAACAGTGGCTTCACTCGATCCTGTTCGTCCTGCATCCGATCGTGCTCGCGACCTTCGCCCTGCTGTGGTGGCGCGGACAGAGCACCGTGATCTCCGTGCAGCTTGGAGTGACGATCGCGTTCGGGCTGTACCAGGTCGTGTACTGGAACCTCCTCCGCGACCGGTCGGTGAAGGCGATCAACAACACGTGGTACGCCGATCTCGGCGCCCGCTGGTACGACGCACAGGACACGCCGATCGCGCTGCTCCGAGCCGAGGCCCGCCATCGCAACCCATGGATCGCCGACGAGCTTGCACGAGCGTGCGGCCCTCGACCGCTCCGAGTGCTCGATCTCGGATGCGGCGCAGGACTGCTGACGAACTACCTCGCGCAGCTGGGGCATCACGTCACGGGGGTCGACACGACCGCCGAGAACCTGACGATCGCGCGCGAGCGCGACGTGTCGGGACGTGCGACGTACACGCTCGGTGATGCGTGCGCGCTGCCGTTCGAGAACGCGAGCTTCGACGTCGTCTGCGCGATGGATCTGCTGGAGCACGTCGAAGATCCGGAACGTGTGGTTGCGGAGGTGTCGCGGCTGCTCGCGCCGTCGGGACTGTTCTTCTTTCACACCTTCAACCGGACCTGGCAGTCGCAGCTGATCGTGATCAAGGGCGTCGAGTGGTTTGTCGACAACACGCCCAAGGATCTCCACGTGCTGCGAATGTTCGTGAAGCCCGAGGAGCTTGCCGGCATGTGCCACGCACAAGGTCTCGCGATCGAGACGCTGCACGGTTCCCGACCGCGGTTTCGCTGGCCGCTGTGGCGCATGGTGCTGACCGGCAAGGTCGGTGATGACTTCGCGTTCACGTTCACACCATCGACCAAGCTCGGCTACACCGGATTCGCGCGCAAGGCGGCGCTAGCTTCCTCCTCTGCATAGGTCGCGCGCAGGGGGAGGGCGCGGTCCCTGACTTGCATCTTGAAGTGACATGCGTTGGACCATGCTCACGATCGTCAGCGCCCTCAGCGTCGCTGGGTGCAAGAAGGAAGAGCCATCACCGCCGCCACCGGAGCCACCGGCAGCCAAGCAGCCCGTACGGGGCGCCGCGGGCGACGACGACCTGCGAGTAATGCTCTCGGACCTCGCCTCATCGAAGGCATGCTCGCTGATCCGCGGGCAGTTCCGCGCGCTGCGTGCGCCTGACCGCCCGGGCGTTGCGACAGGCGTGCTGTGGATCCGTGAGTGCGAGATCTCGAACGATGGCGCGCGCGTGACGTTTCATCTCAAGGGGAACGGCTGGCAGTGGGCGGACCAGACCAAGAAGAAGGCGGGCGGCACGTTCGTGGTCCGCCAGTACGTCAAGTTCAGTGTCGATACGAAGATTCAGGGGGGCCTCGACATCGCGTACGACCGCAAAGCCCACGTTGTCTCGTTGTGGTTCACCCCGACCGAACTTCCTGACGTCGGATTCAAGACGGTCGGCGACGTGGACGTCGACCGCAAAGGGACGTGGTCATCGATTGTCGGCGCTCTTGGCTCTGCGATCGCGGAATCGCCCGAATCGGTCGCGGAGGACCAGGCGGCGACGATGGGCAAGGGCGAGCTCAAGAAGCAGCTCGCGGACGGCCTCGCCGTGACCATCAATCTTTGCACGGGACTCTCGCGCTTCAACCTCGGCCGTCAACCCAAGGGCGAGATGCAGCCCGCTGACGTGGGCGAGACCAAGCGCGTGCCCGTCGAAATTCAGCCCGGCGGCGTCATGATCGCCGGCCCGCAGCTCGCGGGAAACGGCATGACAGTGCACGCGGAGACCACGCAGGGTGCGGTGCGCATGACCCTGGTTTGCGCGGAGCACGCCGAGGCCGTCGCGGCCGAGTTCCTGGCCGACCGTGTACCATCGGGGGTTCCGGTCCTCGGGAGCGTCGATGTTCGTGGCAAGGCGAAGCTACACATCAAGTCGACGAGGTGTCCGGTCGTCGTCGTCACGAGCCCCCTCGACAACGTGCCCGCGACCTACAGCTGGCTACGTCTCCCATCCGAGATTGCGGGATCCACCGGCGGGCCGTTGATGCACTGCAAGGACGCGACGCCGCCAGCTCGAACGTCGACGCAGCCGACACCTGCAGGCACGAAGCCCAAGACCTCCGCAGCGCCGAAGTAGGGTTCACGTCGAGGGCGATCTGGAACTGCCAAGGCTGGCCCGCAGATCCGCGTTGGGTACAGTGCTGGTGTGCTCTCTCCGATCGCGACCGGCGTCCTGCTCGCAGCCGCGTCGGCAGTCGCGTTCGGACTGACGACACCGGCGATCGCATGGGCGAGCCGCGACGCGGGGCCGCTCACGACCGCAGCGCTGCTGTACGCGGGCGCAGCTCTGGCCGCAGGCGCGATGCGGCTGGGCCGGGGCAAGGCGGGAGCTCCGCTGCGGCGCTCGGACCTTCCGCGCGTCCTTCTGATCGCGCTCGTCGGTGCGGCGGTGGCGCCGGTGTGCCTTGCCTGGGGCCTCGCTCGAGCCGGGGCAACCGCAGGCTCGCTCGTCCTCAACCTCGAAGCGGTTCTGACCGTGGTTCTCGCCTGGTTGATCTATCGCGAGCCGCTCGGCCGGCGCGTGCTGCTGGCGGTCGCGATCATGGCGGGGGCCGGCGTGATGCTCGTGCTCGATTCGTCGTCTCGATCGCAGACCGGCCTTGTCGGCGCACTCGTCGTGACGGCAGCCACTCTCGCGTGGGCGATCGACAACACGCTGACGCGCCCGCTCGCCGAACGCGATCCGCTCCAGGTGATCGCGGCAAAGGGAGCGCTCGGGGCTGCGTTGACGGCAACGATCGCCCTCGTTCGCGGTGAAGCGGTTCCGAGCGTCGCGACGATCGCCGTGCTCGGTGCGTGTGGTGCGACAGGCTATGGCCTGAGCCTGCGCCTGTACCTGGTCGCCCAGCGGAAGATCGGAGCCGCTCGAACGGGCTCCGTGTTCGCCTTGGCGCCGTTCGTGGGAGCGGCCGTCGCGTTCGCGCTGGGCGATCGCGATGCCTCACTGCTGACCCTTGTCGCGGCGGGGGGCTTTGGCGTTGGCGTCTACTTGCATGTCTCGGAGAAGCACCGCCACGAGCACGCACACGATCCATCCGACCACGAGCACGCGCACCGACACGACGACGGGCATCACGAGCACGCGCACGATCCGCCGGTGCTCGGCGAGCACACGCATCGCCACGCACATGATCGAGTTGTTCACTCGCACGATCACGCGCCTGACGTGCACCACGATCACTCGCACTGACGCGTCCTCGCTGCGGAGAGCTCGAGGTCACCGCGCCGTGCGCATGAGGAGGTACTCGAGCACATCCGTGAGCTCTGCGACCTTCACCGGCTTGGTGAGGTACCGGTAGAAGCCGGCCAGTTTCGCGCGCGTCGTATCCCTCAGGAGCGCGCCTGCCGAGAGGCCGATCACGGGGATCTCGCGCGTCTCGGGCGACTCCCGCAGGCGCAGCATCGCATCGTAGCCACTCATCCCCGGAAGATTGATGTCCATGATCACCACGTCGGGTCGGTGCGCGCGGATCAACTCGAGTCCAATCTCGGCGGTCGGCGCCGTGACGAGCTCGACGCTCGGCAGCTCGCCGATCAGCTCGCGCATGAATGCGATGTTCGCCGGGTTGTCCTCGACGTAGATCACCTTGTACGTGGCGTTGCCGCTCGCGAGCGGGGAGGTCGTCGTCGTCGCCGCCGCCGTGCTGATCTCCGCGGTCAGGCGCCGGTGCACGGGCGCCTCGACCCAGAACTCCGAGCCGCGGCCGACGTCGCTCGTGAATCCGACGCGGCCGCTCATCATCTCGGCGAGCCTCTTGGTGATCGCGAGACCGATGCCGGTGCCCTCGATCGGCCCGGCTTCCTGGCCTGCTCGCTGAAACGGCTCGAACACCCTGTCGCGCTTGTCGGCGGGGATGCCCATGCCGTCATCGATCACGGTGATTCGCACGATCGCCGGATCGCGCAGCGCGATCGCGAACGTGACGTGCCCACCTGCCTTGCCGTACTTGATCGCGTTGGATGCGAAGTTGATGAGGATCTGGACGAGCCGCGTACGGTCGACAAAGAGGCGTGGCAGCTCGTCCGGTGCGAGCGGCACGATCGCGATACGCGCGCGGGTCGCCATCGGCTCGAGGATCGCGATGACCTCGTCGAGGGCCTCGCGCACGCTCACCGGCTCGAACGAGAGCATGGTCCGCCCGGCCTCGATCCCCGAGAGGTCCATGACGTCGTCGATCAATCGCAGCAGGTGCTCGCCGCCACGCAGGACGTGGCGAACTCGCTCGAGCTGGCGCTCATCGAGCGGCCGCTTGCGGTCCACCTCGAGGAGCTGCGCGAACCCGAGGACCGCGTTGAGTGGCGTGCGCAGCTCGTGACTCATCGACGACAGAAACTCGCTCTTTGCAGCGCTGGCGGCGTCCGCCGTTTCCCGGGCGGTGCGGAGCTCCTCCTCGCGCTGGACGTCGTCGGTGACATCCGCGATCGTCGAGACCGTACCGTGCTCGGCGGTCTTGCCGTCGAGCACGCGCAGGTAACGCCCGGTGCCGGTGCGCACCTCGAGCACGCCCGATGGCGCCCGGTGATACGCAAGCCACCGGGCGTGGAGCGCCTCGCGCGACTCGGTGCGCAAGTCGAACACCCCGGCGCGCAGCGTCTTGTCGAGCAGCTCTTCGAACGGCAGGCCGATGATCGCGCCTCCGACCGCTCCGCCGAGCAGCTGGCGCGCCGAGCTGTTGACCATGATGACGCGATCCTGGTCGTCGTACAGCGCGAACGCGTCGCGGACGGAGTCGACTGCTGAGACGAGGTACGCGTTCGCGCGCCGGTTATCGCGCTCGAGCCTGCGACGCTCGGTGACGTCGCGGATCCCGGCGGTCACGAGCAGGCCGCGCGAGGTGCGGGTCGGCGACAGGCTGATCTCGACCGGGATCTCGCTGCCGTCCTTGTGGCGCCCGGTCAACTCCATCCCGATGCCCATCGACCGCAGGCGTGGGGCGCTGGCGTAGCCCGCGACGTGATGGCCGTGCTGCGACCGCGACCGATCGGGGACCAGCACATCGATTGGCTGGCCGAGCAGCTCGTCGCGCGCGTAGCCAAACATCCGCTCGGTCTCCGCGTTGACCAGCACGATCCGGCCTTCCTGATCGCAGACGATCACGCCATCGGGCGCGGCGTCGATGAGCTCGCGGAACGGCAGATCAGTTATTTCGATCGACATCTCTCCACCCCACACCGGACACGACATCGAGACTGATCCACGGGCGGGAACCATAGCGGACCGGGCGAGAGTTCCCGCGATGCGCCACATCTATTGATGCGGTGTGGTCGTCTCACCTGCGCGCTTTACCTGGCGACAGTTCGCGTCGCTGGTTGCGCCACGTCGAGTTCATAACTAAATTGACGGCCCGTTGGTGGCCGGTCTGACCGTGCTCGTTGTCGATGACAACGAGGGGAATCGAGCGCTCGCGAAAGCGACGCTCGAGGACGAAGGGTACGATGTCGTGCTCGCCGAGGGTGGCGAGGCAGGGATCGCGGCCTTCGAGCGGGTGCACCCGCAATGCGTTCTCCTCGACATCCAGATGCCTGGCATGAACGGGATTGCTGCGTGCCAGAGAATCCGTGTGCTACCGAGTGGGGCCGACGTTGCGATCGTGTTCGTCACGGCGCAACACGAAGGCTCGACGCTCGATCGGGCGATGATCGCGGGTGGCGATGACTTCCTAACGAAGCCGTTTCGACCGAGCGAGCTGGTTGTTCGCGTCCAGAGCGCCCTCCGGCTCCGGAGCCTGCTTCGCGAACGCAACGAGCAGCGCGACGTCCTCGAGCGGTTTCAGAAGCAGACCCTCGCAGTGAACGAGCACCTCCTCGTGAGCAGCGTGCGAGCTCACGAGCTGGTAGACGACGCAAACGCTGCGCGTAACGTAGCCCGCCTCAACGAGGAACGATTCCGGACGCTGGTGATGACGTCGTCAGCGCTCGTCTGGCAGGCGACCGCCGAGGGTCATGTCGATCACGAAGGCTGGCAGCAGTTCACCGGCGTCGACGCGGGACGAGGTCAATGGGGTTGGCTCAAAGCAGTTCATCCTGCGGACCAGGATCGCGTGCGTGAGGCCTGGACGCAGGCGGTGGCTGCGGTGAGTCCCTATGTCTGCCAGCTCCGGATCCGGAGGCGCGAAGGCGGGTACGCTTCGGTCGTAGCGCGTGCAGCGCCGATCCCGACGTCGGGCCCCGTGCGCGAATGGATCGGAATGCTGACTGACATCTCGGATCGCGTGCGCGTCGACGAAGCGCGCGAGCGGTTCATCGGAATCCTCGGGCACGACCTCCGCAATCCCCTGAACGCGATCGTGATGGGAGTCGAGTTGCTCGGCGATCTGCCCGCACCGCACAGCAACGTCGTCGCGACGGTCGCCAGGAGCGCGCATCGCATGGAAGTGATGATCCGCGACGTGCTGGACTTTGCGCGCGGCCGACTCGGCGATGGCATCCCGGTCGTCCCGAGCCAGGTGGATCTGCACCGAGTGTGCGAGGAGATCGTCGCGGAGATGACGCAGGCGTACCCAGCCAGAACGTTCAGCTTCGAAGCGGCAGGCGATCTGCGAGGGGAATGGGATCCAGATCGCGTCGAGCAGGTGCTCTCGAATCTGGTCGGCAACGCGGTCACGCATGGCGAGGGTGCCGTCCGCGTAACCGCCAGCGATGCGGGAGGCGACGTGGTCATGACCGTACACAACCAGGGGGCGGCGATCCCCGCTGCGATGATCTCGACGCTGTTCGACCCATTCAGCAGGGCCGTGCAGGATGTCAGCGGCAAGCACGGAGCGGCTGACGGCCTGGGCCTCGGGCTCTACATCGCAAGCGAGATCGTCCACGCTCATGGAGGAACGATCACCGTCTCCTCCGTTCAGGGCGAGGGCACGACCTTCGCGGTCAGGTGGCCCCGGAAGGTGCAGCGTCGTAGAGCACGGACGACGACACGACCCTGATGAGCCGGCCTCGCGACAGGCGCGATGGTCGGCGGAGTCGTCCGCCAGCGTAGGCGACGTGGCCGTGATGCAGGTTCGCGCCGGACCGGCAAGATCTGGCGTCGATCCCGATGGCGTCAGCGCTTCCATCAGCGACGCGCGTCGCGCACGCCACGATGCCAAACCAAGCATCGACCGCCGAGCTTTTCTTCCACACCATCTTGTGTGGAGCCTGCGGCCACCTTTTGTTCTGATGGCGTGATGCACACCGATCCCCGAACGCGCTCTGATCTGGTCGCTGTCGATCGGTGGTGGCGCGCCGCGAACTACCTGTCCGTCGGCCAGATCTACCTGCTGGACAACCCGCTGCTGCGCGAAGCGTTGTCGGCCGAGCATGTCAAATCGCGACTGCTGGGCCACTGGGGCACCACGCCAGGCCTCAACTTCGTCTACGCGCACCTCAACCGGGTCATCAACGACCGCGATGTGGAGATGATCTACGTGTTCGGTCCGGGCCACGGCGGCCCAGCTGCGGTGGCGAACGCATGGCTGGAGGGCACGTGGTCCTCGACGTACAGCGATGTCACCTATGACGAGGATGGGATGCGGCGCCTGTTCCGCCAGTTCTCGTTCCCGGGCGGGATCCCGAGCCACGTCGCGCCGGAGGT
>JAYUYE010000626.1:0-3897 GCA_043752985.1 Myxococcales bacterium | reverse complement strand
CGATCGTGTCCGCGCTCGGTGCCGGCGTCCACGAGGAGCTCGTGTTCCGGCTGTGCCTGATGGCGGGCATCGTCGCGCTGCTCACCCGCTCGGGCCTCGAGCGCCGGCTGGCCGTGACCGTCGCACTCGTGGTCTCGTGCGTCGTGTTCGCGGCTGCGCATCACCTCGGGGAGCATGGCGAGACGTGGACAGCCCACGCGTTCGCCTACCGCTGCGTGGCGGGTTTCGCGTTCGGCCTGATCTTCTGGTTCCGATCGCTGGCCCACGCGGTCTACGCGCACGTCCTCTACGACGTGCTCGTCGCGCTGACCTAGCCGACTCGGATCATTCGAGCCCGAGGTGCTTGCCGTCGATCTTCATCTGACCGACGTGCAGCTCGAACTTCGCGCGCTTGATCTGGTCGCCGTTCGCCGTGGACTGCTCGACTTGGAAGCTGTGAAGCCCGACCTCGAACAGGTTGATCTGGAACAGGACGTTCTTGCGCGACGGATCGAGGAACTCGAGGCGGCCGCTCTTCTGCGCCTTCGGATCGGACCAGCCCTTTTTGAGGACCTTCTCGCTCCAGGCGAACAGGTTGTCGGCGTACTCGAGCGCGATCGTGCCGGTCAGGTTCGGGTAGTCGAGCTTCGTCGGCTCGATCTCCGGGAACCGCTCCTCGCCGGTGTAGAGCTTCTTGACGCCCTGCTTGATCGAGAACGACTCGATCTTGTTCGTGTACTGGAGCTCGTCGAGGCCGTCGAGCACCAGCCGGAACGATGACGGCAGCCACGACTTCTGCTTGGTGCCCGTGTTGCCGCGGATCTGGCGACCGGTTCCCTTGCGGAGGATGACGACCTCCGGCTGGATCTTGAGCTGGAGATACGCCGCCTCTCTCGAGGCGCCGTCGAGCGTGGGAAACGTGGTCTCCAGAATCAGTGCGTCACGGAACTCGTGCTCGAACGTGCTCGCGAACTCGAAGTTGCCGTGCGTGATCTGACCGGATCGACGCCCCCAGTCCTTGTCCCACGAGCTCTGGATCCACTTGAGGACGTCGGTCGCACCGGAGATCCCGAAGTCGATCGTCATCGGCTCGATGTCGAACGTCGACATGTGCTTGATGCGAGCGTTGGTCGGCCCGATGGCTTCCTCGAGCGTCTGGCCCTTGATGTAGCCGCCCGCGACGGATTTCAAATATGCCGTCGACACATGGCCGTCAATCGACAGCTCGAAGTGCCCCGTGGTGTAGGGGCGCTTCGTCGCAGGCGTGGATCGTTCCCGATAATCGCTCATTGTTGGACGGTCCTCAGCTTATCGCTTTCTTCTTACGGTCAGTGGCGCCTGGATCCCCCCGACGAGGTACAGACCCCCAGGGCTGATGTGGGCAGCGGATCCCGCCGGCCGGATGCGCTCAACTATGGCAAGTGATTTCAGCTGGTTGCATTGGGGCTCTCACGAAGAGCGCCCAGCTGCGGCTGGAGAATAGGCACGAGCCTTGTAGAATAGGTGTCCATGAGGGTGAAGGTCCTGCTCCTCGTCCTCCTGATCGGTGTCCTCGGGCTCCCCCGCCTCGGCCACGCCGAGAAGGTGAAGGCCAACCAGAACACGAAGGTCTACAACCGCCCCGGCGAGCAGGGGAAGGTCGTGGCCAAGGTCAAGGAGGGCCAGAACATGACGGTCCTCGCGAAGGAGGGCCGCTGGCTCAAGGTTCGCGTCTCCGGCCGCACCGGCTACGTCCCGCGGAGCACGGTCGACATGGAAGACGACGAGGAGATCTCGCGGAACACCCGGCGCCGGCCGTTTGTCGACGGCCGCAGCACCAAGCGTGGCTTTGGCGGCGGTGACACCGCTCCCGAGGATCGGATCGGCGCGGACGCGACCGAGCCGAGCGGCGGCGATGACGGCGGCGATGACGGCGGCGATGACGGCGGCGATGACGGGGAGGACGGCGGCAAGGGCAAGGGCAAGAAGCCACCGAAAGGCGGCGACGACGAAGACCCGGTCGGTGCCAAGGGCGGCGGCGGCGACGACGGTGAGGAGGACGAGCCCTCAGATGCCGAGGAGAAGGAGTCGGGCGACGATCGCATCGTCGCGCGCGTGTCCTCGAAGACCCAGACGTTCGAGGATGCCGATGCCGAGAGCGAGAAGTCGTTCAAGGCGGCCCCAGGCGACGCCTTGTTTGTGGTCGAGAAGAAGGGCAAGTGGACGCTCGTCGAGACCGACGAGGGCGACGTCGGTTACGTCCAGACCTCGAAGCTCGAGATCGAGGGCAGCGATGAGGGTGACGACGAGGGCGGCGGCAAGCGCGGTCGAATCATCGACGTCCGCGGCCGGCTTGGCGTCACGCTCGTGGGGCAGACTCTGACCTCGACCGGCGGAACCGCCGTGTGGCCCGATCGCTATCGGGTCGGCAGCTCGGCCGCCACGATCTCGGTCGGCGGCGCGGTGCTTTATCCCTACAAGAGCCGCTACTACATCGGTGGCGAGCTTGCCTACGACATCGCGAAGGCACTCCCCGGCGTCGCGTTCGACCAGGACGGCGCGGGGCCGATGGCGAAGCAGACCACCGGCTTCACGATCCACAACTTCAACTTGCGCGCGGTCGGCGTCTACGACCTCAAGAACAAGCGCGGGATGATGCTGCTCGCGCGCGTCGGCCTCCACTACGAGTCGTTCCTCGTCGCGAACGTCGACAACCTGACCAAGAACAGCGCGAAGCTGCCATCGGAAGTGGTCAAGGGGCCGATGCTCGGCGTCGGGCTCTCGATCCCGCGAATCACCGGCAAGATCGGTCTGCGGTTCAGCCTCGACGCGATGCTGGTCGGCGCCAGCGTCACCCAGACCAAGAACCTCGAGGACGGCGCGAGCCCGAGCGCGAAGCGCGTCACGTTCGGCACCGGCTTCACGTATCGCTGGAAGCCCTCGATGGACATCCAGGCGACGTACGATCTCAACTACGGCAGCATGTCGTTCGGCGCGCCGGTCGCAAACTCGCAGCGCATGCACACCGGGACCAGCGTGTCGCGCACCGACATCAACCACACGGTTGCGGTCGGCGTCGCAAAGGCCTTCTGATTCCGTGGCCAGACTGTCGGACCCCGCGATCGATCTTCTCGGTCGCTACCACGAGTACCTCGAGCGGTTCGCCGGCGAGCTCGGCTCGGTCGAGGTCGGAGCGTTCGCCAAGTTCGGCGGGCGCCTGATCAAGAAGCTGACGCTCGACGAGTTCAGGAGCGCCTTCCTCGACTACACCGACATCTCGGATCGCTACTACGACAGCCTCGATCGCGGTGACACGATCAACGACATGGTCGTCCGCGTTCTGCGCGAGAAGGCGGCGAACCTCGTGCTCAAGCCGCCGGTCTGAGCTTCACTGGCGCGGCGTCGTCAGCTTGTCGAGATCGATCTGCGAGAGTGCGAGGCGAATCAGCTGCGACTTGTTGGCCTTGGTCCAGCCGCGCCGCTTGAGCTCGGCGACCTTCGCGTCGAGCTCCTCGAGGTCCTGCGTGTACATCGAGATGCAGATCACCTTGTAGTGCGTCGGGCGGTTCTTGCCCGTCGGATCGGCGGTGCCAGCGCGGCCACGGCGCACGACGCGCGTACCGAGATCGGTCCCGGCAGCGGGGCGGCCGTAATATTCCTCGCTGAGAATCGCGTCGGTATCGCTCAGGGGATCGTGCCCCATCAACTTCTCTTCCTTCATAGGACCTTTCACGCGGACGCCGGGGCAGTGGGTTCGGGGTGGGGGTAGATCGTCGTCTCGGTAGGTGCGGTCGTCGCGAGCACCCAGTCGACGACCCGGTTGTAGTCAGCGGCGCCGTGGGAGACCGGCGCGTACTCGAAGATCGTCTTGCGATGGCTCGGTGCCTCCGCGAGACGCGTGTTGTGGCGGATCGGCTCGAGGCACTTGTGCTTGAAGTG
>JAYUYE010000625.1:0-3904 GCA_043752985.1 Myxococcales bacterium | reverse complement strand
AGCGCAGTGATGTCTACGCGATCGGCGTGATGTTGTACGAGCTGCTCATGGGCCAGCCGCCGTTTCAAAGCGATGACGACTTCACCCTGATCGAGATGCACCTTCACCAGGAGCCGCCCGCGCTCGCCGGTGATCTGCCACCCGAGCTCGATGAGGTGATCGCGCGCGCGCTCGCGAAGTACCCGAGCGATCGCTATGCAACCGCAGCGGAGATGTCCGCCGCCATCGAAGCCGCTTCGCTCCTCATCCAGTAAACCGTCGGGTTGCCGCCGCTCTACTGGATGACGATCTGCTTGAGATCGAGGCCGCCGGCAAACATGTACGAGACCGCGCTGCCGTAGCCATAGACCTCGACACCACATCCCGATGGACACGTGATCTTGTGCTGGCCCGCTGCGACCATCGTGCGATTCGCGCGGTACGTGCCGTTCGCGAACGGCGTCATCATCACGGGCGTTCCGTCGACGAGCACCGCTCCGGCCGACGGCGCGGCGATCGACAGGAAGTTCTTCGCGTACGCATTCGGCACGAGGATCGTGTAGTCCGTGCGGTACTGCTCGGCGGGCACGGCGATCGAGAGATCGGGATCTCCCTCGCCGACCGAGCCGCCGAAGATCGGGTCCGACCAGATCGCTGACTGCAGGTAGTGACCGACGAGGATCGGCTCGTTCGCCGCGATTGCGGTGTCGACCTGGATCTTGACCTCGCAGAAGTCACCAGGCCCGAGCGTTCCGCACGTTCCGGCGATCGGAGCGGGCATGAACGTGATCGTGGTGTTCGCCTTCTGCGCCATGATCCGCAGCATGTCGGGCTCGTTCGCGCCGCGCGATTGGCTGCGGACCAGAGCGAACGTCTTTCCCCATGTCGAGGTCGGGAACATCATCTCCTCGATGTGATCCGCGCAGCACGGACCGGACGTCATGGTGTTGTTGGGCGGCATCGTCTCGCCGAACACGGTCGCCTCGTGGCCACCGAACACGCCGAACGACTGGTTCGTACCGACCGCCTTGACCTTGGTCCCGGTCAGATCGCTGCCGACCGCCGCCTGCAGCGTCAGGACCTCGAAAGCATTGAGCGTGAACATCGTTGGCGTGCCCGCGGCGATCGCCGGCTGGGTCGTGCTCGCCACCACGGCGCCCTTCGGCGTCACCTCGATCACCGTGTTGTCCTGCCAGGCGACGATCGAGACGTAGCCATAATACGGATGCTGCGGTTGCGGGCCGGTACGCCGGTCGAGCGTCGCGTAGCTCATCACGTAGTACTCGGTGTCGAACGCCGCGCGCGGGATCAGCAGTGACGCGTCGTTCGAGAACACGTTGACGTTATCGAGCGGGTTGAACTGATACGCGACGATCGGCAGCGTCGAGGTCAGCTTGTACGCCTTGCGCGCCTTGCCCGTGCCCTGGATCGATTGATCGGGGATCAGTGCCGGCATGCCGTTCGGCTGCGGCAGGAGCGCCTGCACCGCGCCGGCGGCGACGCTACGCGTGAACGTCTCGTTGTTCGGACCGGTCAGCGTGACGTCGACGGCGCGTGCCTGCGGATTCGACACGACCACCGCGTACGGCGACTTCTGGGCGTCGAGGATGCATACGGACTGCGACTGGCAGGTGAAGCCCGCCGGGCACGTGTTGCCGGGTGGATCGCACTCGCCCGCGAGCGCGCTGCCCATCGCGCAGACGTTCATCGTGACTTGCTTGGTGCCCATGCCCGCGAGCGAGCACCCGAAGATGCCGTTCGGCGTTCCCTGGATTTCGACAGCGTTATCGAGATCGACCGTCCAGTACTCGCAGCCGGTGTAGCTGCGCTTCATCGCTGCGTCATCGCACGCGTTCACGCAGCCGCCGTTCTGACAGATCGTCGAGCCGGTGCACGCCATCGTCTCGGGGCCAACCTCGCCAGCTGCGGTGCAGCTGTGAACGTTACCGTCCTTGCACACGTTGTTGCCGGGCGCGCACTGCACGCAGGCGAGCATCTCGTTGCACGCAACCGCGCAGTCTTCCTGCGTCGACCAGTACCCGCTCGTGCAGACCTCGTAGGTGGTGCCGAAGCAGCGGTGATTGCCCTCGCTGCACTCGGGCTCGGGTGCGTCGATGTCCGGCGTGTCGTCGCCGTTGTTGTTGCGCGTCGACGGACCGCAGGCGACGAGCGCCAGACACACGAGGATCCTAATCACAGACGCCTCCACCATCGGGGTTGCAGTTGCACGGGACGACGTCCACGCCACTCTTGCACTCGTTGACGACCTGGTTCTGCAGCAAGAACTGCTCGACCTGGCGCAGCGCCGCGGGGTTGCGGTTGACGCCCGAGTGCGTGCCGTTGTCCTCGCTCGGCGGCTGGTTCGTGTCTGGCGGGAACGGCGTCGGGTGCTCGTCGTAGATCGTGACGCCGCTCGCGAGCGGGCCGGCGACCGGGGCGAGGCCCCACGGCGATTTCACCGACGGTGCGAGAACCTTGATGCCCATCTCGCGAGCGATCATCTCGGTCGAGATATTGGTCACCAGGCAGTCGCCGAGCGAGTACCACATCAGGATGTCCTTCGGCGGCTGTGCCGCGAACATCGGTTCCTTGATGACGTGCGCTGCCGTGGTGATCGGGTCGTACGGCTCCATCGCGAAGCCGAGGAACGCGACGACGAGCTGATAGACGGCTGGATCGCGATAGCTGCCCTGCGCGGCGCCGAGCAGCGCGAACCACGCTGCCGAGCGCTCGAGCAACATCGACCACACGCCACCGGGCACGGCGAGCACGCCCTTCTTGATGTTCGGGTCGTAGGCCATGAACGTGTTGCCCATGATCCCGCCGAGCGATCCGCCGATATAGAAGGTCTGGTTCGGATCGATCACCGACTGGCCGTTGACCTTGAACTCCGGAGCGGTCGCCATCGGGCCGCGCGTGACGTTCTCGAGCGAGATGAAGTCGATCACCGACTGCGCGAGCTTCTCGCTGATCTGCGTGCCGCGGTTCATGTCGTTGACGGCGAGCGGCGCGAGCTGGAGCTGGCGCGACGTCAGGCCGATGAAGTCGCCGGCGATGATCACGAGGCAGTGATCGTTCGCGAGATCGCCGACGAAGTCATCGGACAGGTACTCCTTCGCCGAGCCGAACAGGCCGTGGCCAAAGATCACCGTGGGGCGCGGCAAGGTGTGCGTCCCGTCGGTCACGCAGCTCGGGATGATCGCGGCAAACCGCGCGTTGCGCATGCCCTGCATCACCGGCTTGCCGTCGGCACCGCGGCGGAGGATCGATGCGTCGGTCTCGCCGGCGGTCAAGAAGTCGGGCGACTCGTACGTGCCCAGGTAGCGCTTGTACGTGGTCGGCACGTTCGGCTCGGTCGCGGTGACCGTGAACCTGACGTTCGCGCCGTTCGTGCCGATCGCCGGGAGCGCCTCGTTGCGCATCGTCGTCAGATCGCTGCGCATGAACTCGTCGGACGCGGTGACGAAGTCCCAGGCGAGGACGAGGTCGCTCTTGTCGACGCCGATCGAAGCAAGGCCGGATTCGATCATCGGCCAGCGCTTCTTGATCTCACCGAACCGCGGGTGCCCGAAGTCCTTGCCGGCGATGAGGGCCGCGAAGCCGGGCGGCGACACGAGCTCGGTCCCATCCGCGGCCTTGACCGTCTTGCGGATCGCGACGACGTAGCGCGTGCTCGGCTTGAGGCGCTTGAGCGGGCGAATGATCAGGTCGCGCTTCGCGACCTCAGCGGTGTTCTGATCGATCTCGGCGAAGAACGGTGCGCGCTCGCCGGTCGCGATGTCGACGAGGACGATCGGCGAATTTTGTGCGAGCGACTCGTCGGGATTCTTGAACGACGGCAGTCCCGCGGACGATACCCCGGTCGGGAACGCGACCAGCATCGCGCCAGACATCGTGAATCCGTCGTAGCGATTGATCGGCCCCG
>JAYUYE010000624.1:0-9446 GCA_043752985.1 Myxococcales bacterium | reverse complement strand
TCATTGCAGCTTCTCCGGCCGGAACAGGGCGATTAGCAGATAGAAGAGGAGGCCCAAGGCGAGGACTCCAGCGATCGCGTAGAGCGTGGTCATGACATTTCCTTCACCTTCAGGAGATCCGGTCAAAGAAGCGGATCATCCACAGCGAGAACATCAGCAGCGCGACGATCAAGAGCACGTAGAGGAGGTCCATCATCGAGAGCTTCCTTTCAGAACCAGGCAGTGACGCCGAGCGTCGCGGTGTCTTGTGCGTCGCAGCGGCGCGGGTCGAACCAGCGCGAGAGCGGGAACCAGGGCGGAGACGGCGACAAACCGCGCGTGACGCATTGCAGGCTCTTGTCTACCGACACCACGATCAAGGCGGCCTATAGGTCGCGCTTAGAACGCATCAAGAAACGCGATCAAGAACCTGTAAAGGCGAGCGCACCTGTCGCAGCGGCTTGGCCGTCACGGCTTCCACGCGGCGAGGTCGTGGTACGCCTCGTCGTGAGCCTCGATGGGTGACACCCGCGACGATCGTCCCGATCCCGATGCCCTGCTCGCGCAGGTCAAGGCCGCGGAGACTCGCGCGAACCGCGCTCGTTTGAAGATCTTCTTCGGCGCATCGCCGGGAGTCGGCAAGACGTACACGATGCTCGAAGCAGCCCAGCGCGCGCGTCTCGCCGGCGAGGACGTGGTGATCGGCGTTGTCGAGACCCACGGCCGCGAGGAGACCGAGGCGCTTGTGGTCGGAATCCCGATCTTGTCGCGACGCATGATCGACCATCGCGGCGTGAAGCTCGATGAGATGGATCTCGATGCTGCGCTCGCTCGGCACCCTGCGCTGATCCTCGTCGACGAGCTCGCTCATACGAACGCGCCCGGCAGCAAGCACGTCAAGCGCTGGCACGACGTTCTCGAGTTGCTCGATGCCGGTATCGACGTTTACACGACGCTCAACGTCCAGCACGTCGAGAGTCTCGGTGATGTCATCCAGCAGATCACGGGGATCAAGGTCCGCGAGACCGTGCCGGATGCGGTGCTCGAGCGCGCCGACGAGATCGAGCTCGTCGACATCCCGCCCGAGGAGCTGCTCGACCGGCTCTCGGATGGGAAGGTCTACGTCCCCGATCAGGCACAGCGCGCCGTCCAGAACTTCTTTCAGAAGGGAAACTTGCTCGCACTCCGCGAGCTCGCGCTCCGTCGCACCGCCGAGCGCGTGGACGCCGATGTCCTCGCGTATCGCAAGGAGCACGGGATCTCGGCGGCCTGGCCGGCGAGCGAGCGCATCCTCGTCGCGGTCGGGCCAAGCCCGGGATCCGAGCGACTGATCCGCGCCACCAAGCGAATCGCCGAGGGGTTGCACGCCGAGTGGACCGCCGCCCACGTCGAGGTGCTGGGTGCGGCGCCGCTGGGCGACAAGGATCGCGAGCGGGTCGAGAACCACCTCCGGCTCGCGGAGGCGCTTGGCTCGGACATCGTGCGCCTCGCCGGCATCTCGGTCGCAGAGGCGCTGCTCCAGCACGCGCGCGAGCACAACGTCACCCGGATCGTTACCGGCAAGCCCACCCACTCGCGCTGGCGCGACCTGGTTCGCGGGAGCCTTCTCGACAAGCTGATCCGAGGTTCCGGGACGATCGAGATCCACGTGATCTCGCCGCTCGATGCAGGCAGACCGGCTCGCCCCGCAGCCGCGGCGACCGAGCGCAGCAGGCTTTCCTACGTGTCGGCCGTCGCGGCGATCTTCGTCGTGACCGCGTTCGGCCTTGCGCTGTTCGAATATTTGTCGCTCGCCGACATCACGATGCTCTACCTGATCGCGATCGCCCTCGCATCGCTGTTCGGCCGTGGCCCCTCCCTGCTCGCCTCGTCGCTCGCGGTCGCCGCATTCGATTTCTGCTTCATCCCGCCGCGGTTCACGTTCGCGGTCTCCGATGCAGGCCACTTCCTGACGTTTGCAGTCATGTTCGGCGCCGGGCTCGCGATCAGCACGCTGACCGGGCGCCTGCGTCGACAGGAGCGCGACGCGGTGGTCCGCGAGCGGAACACGGCAGGGCTCCTGTCCTTCACGCGCGATATCGCTGCGGCAACGACCATGGAAGATGTCGCGGCGGTCACGGTACGCCACCTCGAAGACTCGTTCCCGATCGCGGCGTCGGTCCTGATCCCCGATCCCGCCGACCCCGGTGCGCTCACGGCCGGAGCAGGCCTCATGCCTCTCGCGAACCAAGAACAAGCCGTTGCGCGCTGGGCGTTCGACCACGGAGAGGCAGCGGGCATGGGGACCGACACGTTGCCGGGGGCGCGGGTTCTCGCGGTACCCCTCGTCGCGGGAGAGTCGACGGTCGGAGTGATCGCGGTGCAGGCACGGCAAGACGTCCGGCGCCGTGGCGGCGCAGCGCTCCCGCTACTCGAGGCGTTCGCGCGGCAGGCGGGCCTCGCGCTTGCCCGCGTCCGTTCGGGTCACGAGGCGCGCGAGGCCGCAGTGCGTGCGCACACCGAGGAGCTTCGCAGCTCGTTACTCTCGGCGGTCTCGCACGATCTGCGGACTCCGCTCGCCGTGATCACCGGGGCGGCCACCACGCTGCGCGACGATTCGGAGCGGCTATCGGCGGACGCGCGCGCCGAATTGCTGAACTCGATCGTCGACGATGCCAAGCGCCTCGAGCGCATTCTTGGAAACCTGCTGCAGCTGACGCGCGTCGAGAGCGGCCTCGTCCCGACGCGCGAGTGGATCCCGGTCGAAGAGCTGGTCGGCGCTGCGCTGACGCGCCTCGAAGAGGCGATCGGAGACCGCGAGATCGTGCTCGACGTCCCATCGGACCTCCTGATTCCGGTTGATCCGATTCTGTTCGAGCAGGTCCTGATCAACCTGCTCGACAACGCTCTCAAGCATGGGGCACCGCCGATCGAGCTGCACGCGCGACGGCGAGGTGCGATGATCGAGCTCGATGTGCAGGACCGTGGGTCCGGAGTCCCCGCCGGAAGTGAGAAACGGTTGTTCGAGAAGTTCGTGCGCGCGTCGAGCGCGCCCGGCGCTGGACTCGGCCTCGCGGTGGTGAGGTCGATCGTCGAGGCGCACGGCGGGACGATCGCGGTCAGTGGCGCGCTTGGCGGTGGCGCGCGATTCCGGATCGAGCTCCCCGCGGACCATGCCGGGACCGCGCGCCCGAGCGGCGATCCACTCGCCAGCATTCCCGTCCGCGAGGCCGGGACGTGACGGGCCCAACCATCTTGATTGTCGACGACGACCTCCAGCTCCGCCGGTTCCTGCGCACCACGCTGACCGGACACTTCGGGTCCGTCGTCGACGCGGGCACGGTGGCCGATGCGATCGAAGCGATCCACCGCGTGCGCCCGGCGGTCGTGCTTCTCGATCTCGGGCTACCGGATGGAGATGGGCTCGCAGTGCTGCGGATGATTCCCGCGGATCAGCGCCCGCCGATCATCGTTCTCTCCGCGCGCGGTCAAGAGGGCGACAAGGTCGCCGCGCTCGACGCCGGCGCCGAGGACTACCTGACCAAGCCCTTCGGCGCCAGCGAGCTTCTCGCGAGGATCCGCGTCGTCCTCCGCCGCAGCGGCGGCAGCACAGCGACGCCCGACGTGATCGCGGTGGGTCCGATCCAGATCGACCAGCCGCGTCATGTGGTCACCGTGGATGGGACCGAGGTTCATCTCACTCCCATCGAGTTTCGACTGCTCGTCGAGCTCGCACGCCAGCCAGGCAGGGTCCTCACCCACCGCCAGCTCCTGATCTCCGTGTGGGGACCCAATGCCGTCGAGCAGACGCACTACCTGCGCGTCCACATGGCGGCGCTGCGGCGCAAGCTCGAGAAGGATGCTGCGCGCCCCCAGTGGCTGCTGACCGAGGCCGGCGTCGGCTACCGGCTCCGCGAATCAGCTCCGTGAACGTCGGCACGGCGCGGTTGACGGCCAGCTAGGTCGCCGTTGACCCACTGACGTCGCCGTTGGTTCCGCTGCCCAGCGTTCCCACGAGTCGGTCGCGAATGGCATCGCGCGCGCTACCAAGTCTGGGATCGCGCTCCGGCATATCCTTGACCTTGTCGCCGACCTTGTCGGACAGCATCAGGGCCAAGAGCGCCTCGAACACGCTGCCCTGCTGGCCCGAGCCGGTCGCGCTCGAGATCATCACCTTGGGAACCACATCGAGCTTGCCGCGTTCCACGGCTTCCGAGAATCGCTCCATCACCTGGCGCGTGAGCTGGAGCTGCGGCCCACCCGATGCGCGCACCTGCTCCTCGATCGCCATCGCCTGCGCGATTCCGACGCGCACGACCTTCTCGGCCTCGGCATCCGCGAGCAGCTTGACTCGCTGCGCGTCGCCACCCGCGAGGAGCTTGGTCTTGTCGGCCTCGGCCTCGGCGAGCGCGCGGATCTGCGCCGCCTGCTGGACGGACCGCTGGTAGTCGGCCTTGCCTTCATTGGACTGGATCGTGATCGAGAGCTCGGACTCGGTCAGGGCTTGCTGCGTGCGTGCTCTCGCCTCTGCCTCGCGAAGCTCGCGCTCCTTGGCGGCGGCCTTCTCCTGCTGGCCGTACGTATCGATCTGCTCCTGCGCGATCTGCCGGCTCCGCAACTGGAACAGGATCTGCTCGATCGCCTTGTCGCCGGGCTGGCTCGTTGGCGTCCCGATCAACACCTCCTTGAGCTCGAGGTGATACTGCTCGAACTTGGTCTTCATCTGTTCCGAGGACTGGTCCTGGATCGCGGACCGATCCTGGATGAGCTGGATCAGCGTGCGCGTCTGACCGATGTTCTTGAAGTACGCCGACACCATCGGATCGAGGGTCTGCTCGACGAGCTTCTTGACGTCGCCGAACTGCTGGATCACGAGCGGCGCCTTCTTGTAGTCGATGTGAACGACGACCGAGAGCGGCAGATGTGGCTCGAACGCATCCTTGGTGATCATCGACACCTCGGATAGGTTCTCGTCGAGGCGGTGTGCGCCTGCCTGGTTCGAGATCCACTTCAAGATGAAGTTCGTCGTCGGCACCAACAACACGTTGCCCGCGAACGTGTTGAAGGCGTACTTGCCGGGGAGCAGCGGCTCGCTCCACACGCCACGCTCGCCGTTGCGGACGAGCTCGCCGTGGCGATACTCCTCGCCAGAGAGATCCGTTCCGACCGTGCCCGTGTACGAGACCACCACTCCGACGTGGCCAACTTCCACGACGGTCTTGGGGATCGTCGCCACGGTCGCAAACAACCGGTTGACGTAATACGTACCTTCGACGAGCACCTCGAGCTGACGACCTCGCTTGCCACCGGCGGCGAGGAACTGCTCCGCGTCCTGGAAGCTGTTGTGGTGCGCGCCAGACACGTTCGAACCGACCGTCGGCGCGATGATCTCGCCCGCCGGCAACGATGGACCGTCATGCACGGTCACGATCCCGACGAGATCGGACGTGATCACGATGGGCTCGAAGCCGCTCCGGTCGACGATCGAAGAAGCCATGTTCTTGAACGCCGCCTGCTCGTCCTTGTCGAGCGGCAAGTAGTACAGCTCGTCATCGGTCAACACGATGAACTGGACGAGATTGAGCGCGTACGTACCCTCGCGCAGCACGCGGCGCTGCGGTCCGCGTTGGCCGCCGGAGAGCAGGAATCCCCGGACATCGGTGAAGTCCTTCGCCAGCGCATTCGAGGCCAGAGCCTGAGTCGGCGGCAGCGGCTGACCGTCACGCGCGAAGACGTACCCGATCTTGCCCTGCGTGATCGTCACCAGCGGCATCACGTGGACGCGGTACTGGAACGGAAACAACATATGCCAGCCGCCGCGAAGCACCTCGGGCTGAAAGCCCGCCTCGCCCTGGACCGCGATGAAGCCGTGCTTGACCGACCCGCGCAAGCTCCACAGCTTCTCGACGATCCCGATGCGGTTGTTTGGAATGTAGCGCAGTGCGTTCGACAACCGCAGCAGGAGCAAGCCGACCAGCGCCCCTCCGATGATCAACATGGTTGTCGTGTGATTCGACGCGATTGCCTGTAGCTTTTCCACGGTGCACCCCACCTTCAATGTGGGTCGCGCCACCGGGCCGGCAAATCAAGAAGGAGAAAAGATCGCCGGCTACAACAGCTTGTACCTGCGCATCAGGAACAGCAGGAACACCACCAGGGCGCCGGCGGTCCCCCAGAAGAAGCCATACCCGTGCTCCCACTTGAGCTCGGGAATGATATCGAAGTTCATCCCGTAGACGCCGCAGAGGAACGTCAACGGCAGGAAGATGATGCTGACGACCGTCAGCCGCGACATCACCTTGTTGGTCTTGTGCGCGACGAGGGACATGTAGTTGTTGAGGGAGCCGGCGAGGATGTCGCGATCGACGAGGACATCCTGGAGGACACGCTCGATCGTGCCGACCATGTTCGCGAGGTAGGGCTGCGTCGCCTCGCCGACGAACCGTGACTTGCGGGACGACAGATCGGTGAGCACCGCGCGCGCTGGGAGCACGACCTTGCGGAGGTGAAGCAGATCGGATCCGAGCTCCGAAGCCTCGGCAAAGATCTTGTCGTCGACATCGCCGCTCAGGCTGCGCTGGACCTCGTCGACGCGCTCCTCGAACTTCTTGTGTACCGCGAGGTAGTTGTCGATCAGGTGATCCCACAGCTCGTAGAGCAGGAAGCTCGGGCTCTGCGCGAACCGCTTGAAGTCAGCGATGTACGACTTCCGCACTGCCTCGAGGAACACCGGCTGCCCCTTGTGGAGGGTCAGCATGAACTTCTCGCCCATCATCACATCGACGCGCTCGAGATCGAACTTGTGACCCGAGAGCCGGCAGCCCGAAAGGACCAGGTGAAGAAACTCGTCGTAGCGGCCGATCTGGGTCGCGGGCTCGCGGGTCAGCGCGTCCTCGACGATCTCCGGCTCGTACATGCCCTCGAACGCGGGCAGCAGCTTGCGCGCTTCCTCGATGTTTGCGATGTCGACGTCGACCCAGACGAAATTCCCGTCGGCCATCGATTGGCGAAGCTCGTCAAGTGTCAGCTTGCGGTGCTGCTTGGTCTTGAAGTCGAGCTCGACGATGGAATAGAGCGGATCGCCGGCGGCGAGTTGACCACTGTTCCCTGGGCTCACGCTTCCATCGTACCCGATCGCGCAATCAGCGAATCGAACCGTCCCACTTCTTGTCATCGACGAGCCGGACGTCCACTCGGGCGAGCAGGCGCTGGACGCGCTCGGCCATCTCGTCCAGCTCCGACAGCCCGCTGGCCTCGCCGAGCTTGCGCGAGAAGTTCATGACGCGAATCAGGTAGGAGAACAGGTTCCCCTCCTCGTGCTCGAGACCGTGCTTGTCCGAGAACTCGAGGAACGTCAGGCCGCTCTCCTCGAGCTGCGCCCACGTGTTCTTGGGCTTCTTGCCGCCGTGCAGCTCGGGGTGGGGGATCTTGCTCGAAAACTCCTGGTGGAGGAGCTCGATCTTGGTCGGGACGCGCGGGTTTGCTTTCTCCCACTCGGCCTCGACGTCCTCCCACGTGACCGCGCTGTTGATCTCGCGCATCTCGCGCATCTTGGTCCGCATCCACTCGCGCTTCGCGTCCTCGCCCTTCCGATCGAGCTGGCGCTGAACGATGTCGTGATCGATCAGGTACTCGACGAGCTCGCGCAGCTCGACGTACTCGAGCTGGTGGTTGTAGAGGATGTAGAAGATCAGGAGGGCGTCCATGCCCTGAAGCTTCCGGATCATCTCGCCCGAGACCTGCTTGCCGTGCTCGTCGATCACACCGATCGCCTTGAGGTTCTCGACCAGCTGCGCGAGCACCTTGTGCAGCTCCTTGCGCTCGCGGTCCGTGAGCAGCAGGTTGTCGATCACGGTGACGATGTCGAGCCGCATCGACGGCGGCAGCGACGCCTCGGCTTCGGCCATCCGTATCGCCTCGGCGCTGCCTGGTAACCCCTTCTCGGCGAGGTCCGGCAAGCCGATCGCGAGGACCTGCTCTGCCGTGATCTTTGTCTTGCTGCGCAGCTCCGCGGGCTCGCCCTTGACGAGATCTGCGTGGATCTCGGGCGTCCAGATGATGTCGCCCCTGCGCTGCGCATCGCTGCGCGCGCGGTTGTAGACGCCCTTCTTGATTCGCTCCGCGTCGAAGGCGGGCCGCTTCGCACCGTCCTTGAGCTCCTTCTTGATGTCGCTGACGACCTCCTCGGGTGCGAGCGTGATCGCGAGGCCGCGGTCGTCGAACTGCGGGCGCCCTGCCCGCCCGGCCATCTGGTGGTACTCGGCGGCGGTGATCAGCCGCGCTTCCTTCTTGATGAACTTGCGCAGCGCCGGGAACACGACCGTCTTCGCCGGCAGGTTGATGCCGGCGGCGATCGTCTCGGTCGACACGACGAACTTGATCAGCCGCTCGAGCGCGAGCTGCTCGACGAGCTGCTTGTAGCGCGGGAGGATACCCGCGTGATGAATCCCGATCCCGTGGGTGAGCAGCGGCTTGAGCTCGCGCACGACGCCCGACTCGAGCAGCGCGCCGCCGCACAGCTCCTCGATCTTCGCCTTCTCCTCGTCGGTGGTGAACCGCCGGCACGACTTGATCAGGCGCGCGACCTCGAAGCACTGCTCGCGGCCGAACACGAAGATGATCGCGGGGACGTCGCCCGAGTGCGCGAGCTCGCGCACGGTGTCGATCATCATCTCCTCGCGGAACTCGTGGACGAGCGGCACCTTGCGGTCGCGTGAGTCGACCAGCTCCATCGGCAGCCGCCGCGTCAGCTCGACCCAGTGCGTGAATTGTTCGGGGCGGCCGACCGTGGCTGACAGCACCACGAGCTGGGTCCGTGGGTCGAGGCCGATGATCGACTGCTCCCAGACGTAGCCGCGCTCGGGGTCGTTGAAGTAGTGGCCCTCGTCCATCACCACGATCTCGGCCGGCGCGACGTGCTTCTCGGCGACGATCCGGTTCCACAGGATCTCCGCGACCTCGACCTGGATCGGCGCCTCGCGGTTGACCTTGTAGTCGCCGGTCGCGAACCCGACGTTCTCGTCACCAAAGTCCGCGCACAGCTCGCGGTACTTCTCCTCGGTCAGCGCGCGCAGCGGCGTGGTGTAGATCGCGCGCTCACCGCGAGCGAGGGCGGCGTAGAGGGCGGCTTTCGCCATCAGCGTCTTGCCGGTGCCCGTGGGTACAGTCACGAGCAGGCTCTTGCGCGCGAAGATGTGCGCGAACGCTTGCTCCTGTACCGGGTACGGTTCGACGCCCTTGCTCCACAAAAACTTCTCGTAGAACGCGAGCTCGATCTCTCCGTCGGTCGGCACGCAAGGACTCTATCACCCGCGCGACGACACGAGCCTTTCGGGCGGGTTGCTGCCCGCCGAAACGGTGCGCACGGTCTTCTTCATGTCGAAGAACCTCCCGGTCCTGCCGATGCGCAATGGTGTGCTGTTTCCCGGCATGAGCCTGCCCATCACGGCAGCTCGTCCGCAGACGCTGCGTGGCATCGAGGCCGCGCT
>JAYUYE010000623.1:0-3914 GCA_043752985.1 Myxococcales bacterium | reverse complement strand
ATCCGACCGCCTTCGAGCGGCTGGTTCAGGTCGAGATCGCGGTTCCGCCCGCCGACCGCCTGCTGCTGGCGCGTGTGATGGCCGGCGGGCTCGAGCGCACCGCCTCGCGGCTGCATCGCGACCTCGATGCACTGTTCCCGCTGTTCGATCCCGATGGCGGCATCGCGCTCGAGCTGATCGAGACGCCGCGCGATGCGAAGCGTAGCGTCAACGCGCTCGCCGCGGCGCTGCCGCTGATCGCCTCTGAGGACCTCGTGCCGACGTGCCTCGAGATCATGCTCCGCGTGCTCGTCCCCGAGATCGACGGCGTCCGCCTCGAGTCGCGCAAGCGCACGGCAGATCGCCCGCGGCTCTACGAGCTGCTCGCGAAGCGGCTCGCCGGCCACCGCCGCGCTTCTGCGGCTCGGGTCGCCCTGCACGCCTTGATCCTCGGCGAACCCGTCGCCGAGGCGTGACGGTCAGCTTTTGCGCGAGGCCGCGCGTCGAGAATCCGTTCGATGTCATCGGCCATGACGTCACCCGACCCATCGATCACGGCACGGCAACGTACCGAACGGGACACCAGACTGTTGCTCAGAGGACCGCGCGCTCGAGCTCGGGCAGTGCGTCGCCGCAGTACACGGCGAGCCGCTGCAGGTGCGGGACCGTGTCGCGACAGCCGGTGAAGCCGAAGCTCACGGTGCCCGCGTAGCTGTTGCACGTGATGTTGAGCGCCTGACCGTGCACCGGAATCGACATCGGATACGCCGCTTCGAGCCGAGCGCCGCGGAAGTAGCGTGACTCCTCGGGGCCAGGGACGTTCGAGATCACGACATTGAACGTCGGCTTCACACGACCGGCGGCACCGGGAATCATCTGAAACATCGACGGCGCGACGAGCAGCGCGCTGTACTGGATGATCGCCGCCTTCGACATGCCCTGCAGCTGCTGCTTTGCGGTGGTCGTCGAGCTCACGATCTCCGCGATTCGCTCGGCAGGATCTGCGATGTCGGTCGCGAGCGACGCGAGGATCGCACCGAGCGCATTACCGCCCCCCTCGTCGCCCTTCGGCCGGACGCTGACGGGAAGCATCGCGATCAGCGGGGCCGTCGGCAGTGCACCGAGCTCGCCGAGATACCGGCGCAAGCTCGCCGACGTCAGCGCGAGGACGACGTCATTGACGGTGCCGTTGACTGCCTTCGCGACCGCCTTGATCCGCGAGGTGGCGTGGAGCTGGGTCGCGAACCTGCGGCTGCGGCTGATCTTCGCGTTGAGCACGCACTTTGGTGCCTGCCGCGGTGTGACCAGCTCGGTTTCCCTCTTGCCGACGTTGAACAGCGCCCGTGCGACGGTCTTCGCCGTACCGAACTGCTCGCGCACCGCCGCCATGAGCTCGGGGAAGTGCACGCCCGCGGGCTCCTCGGCCTGCGGCTCGCGCGCGGGGCGCGGAATCGAGAAGAACAGCGGGCGCTCGCGGTCGTCCGGATCCTCGGACAGCGAGTTGGACAGCACGCGCATCGCTGTGAACCCATCGACGAGCGAGTGGTGGACCTTGACGTAGAGCGCGAACCGCCCGCCCTCGAGCCCCTCGATCAGGTGGACCTCCCACGGAGGCCGGTGGAAGTCGATCGGGTAGCCGTGCAAGCGCGACACGAGAATGCCGAGCTCGCGCTCGTCGCCGGGAGACGGGAGTGCCGATCGGCGCACGTGGTACTCGCGATCGACCTCTTCTTCCTCGACCCACGACTGCAGCGGACTTCGCAGCATGTCGGGCGACTTGAGCCGCAGGTTCCACGGCGAGTAGACGGGGGCCTCGCGAATCTCGTCCATCAGATCGCGTAGATGATCCGGTTTGCTGCCGGGTGCGGGCGAGAACGGCAACAACCCCGCGACGTGCATCATCGTCTCGCGGGACTCCCCATAGAGAAACATCGAGTCGCTCGGCGAAAGCCGCTTCCCTGCCACCCGCCGATCCTACTCCCCTATTCGACCGGGGGTGGTCGCGATCCCGGCGGTCCCGGCCGCAGAGGCAGCGCCGGCAGGAACACGGTGATCAGGAGCCCGAGCACCGCGAGCACGAGCGAAAGGATGAACACCTTGATCAGCGCATCGGTGAACGCGCGCTTGAATGCACGGGCGACCCGATCGATGCCGGCATGAGCGCGCTCGCGAGCGACCTGCTTGTCGGCGGCAGCCAGCGGGCTGCGCTCGAGGTCGGCGTCGATCGCTGCCTTGATCCTGGGAGCATCGAAGCCGACGCGCGGACTCTCGCTCTCTCCCCCGCCGCCGGGCGCGCGAACGGAGAGCTTTTGCAGCACCTCGGGCGGCAGCTCGTTCGCCGCCGCGGCGACCTCATGCTGCATCCCCGACGCCAACGATGTCGCGAAGATCGTCCCCGCGATCGCGAGACCCATCGTGACGCCGAGGCTGCGGAAGAACGTGACCGCCGCGGTCGCGACCCCGATCTCCTGCGGCTTGACCGCGGTCTGCGCCGCGAGCGTGAACAGTGGAATCGCCGGGCCGAGCCCGATGCCGAGCAGCACCATCCGGGTGCTGACGCTGCCCTGCGTGGCGTCCGGTGACAGCGTCAGCACGATCAACGCGAACGACCCGACGAGGATCACCAGCGAACCGATCAAGAGGCCCTTGTACGAGCCGATCCTCGACACGAGCTGGCCCGACAAGATGTTCGCGGCGACGATACCGAACGTCAACGGCGTGGTCGTCAGCCCCGAGCTTGTCGCCGACAGCCCGACGACGTTGACCATGAACAGCGGCAGAAACACGATCGCGCCGAGAAACACGGAGCCGACCACGAACGACGCGAGCGAGGCGACCGCGAACGTCCGGATCTTGAACAGCCGCAGATCGAGGATCGGGCTCGACGCACGCTGCTCGATCAGGATGAAGGCCGCGGAGCCGAGCATCGACAGCGCGAACAGCCCGAGGATTCGCCACGACGTCCACGTCCAGCCGGGCGAGCCCATGCCCTCGGCGTGACCGAGAGAGAGTGCGAGCAGCAGCGGCAGCGCGGCGACGGTCAGTGCGAGCGCGCCGGCGATATCGAGTCGCGGCGGCTTGTCGTGAACCTGCCGCAGCGGCGGCATCTTCGCGACGATGAACGCGATCGCGACGAGACCGATCGGCAGGTTGATGAAGAACGTCCAGTGCCAGCCGAAGTGATCGGTGATGAATCCACCGATCAACGGACCGATCACCGACGACACGCCGAACGCAGCGCCGAAGATGCCCTGGTACTTGCCGCGCTCCGCCGGTGCGAACAGATCTGCCACCACGGCGAACGCGCTGGTGAACAGGCCCGCCGAACCGATGCCCTGGACCGCGCGGAAGCCGATCAGCTGCATCGCTGTCTGCGAGAGGCCGCACAGCAGTGACCCGGCAAGGAACACGCCGATTGCGATCAGCAGGATCCGTCGCCGCCCGAAGATGTCGGAGAGCTTGCCGTAGATCGGAACGAACACCGTCGACGCGACGAGATACGCCGTGGTGATCCAGACGTAGAGCGACGGTGCGATCGCGAGATCGCGCTGGATCTCGGGGCCTGCGGTCGAGACGATCGTCTGATCGAGTGCTGCGAGCAGCAGCCCGAGCAGCGCACCCAGCATCGTGAAGACCTTCTGCGCCCTGGTCAGCGCTTCGGGTCTGACTGCAGCCATCACCCGATCGTCGCGATCGGTGGGCAAAGCGCAACTACCCGGATGAGTAGTTCACGCCGGGAGTCGCTCGATTTCACCCTCGCGGATGAATGCGATCCCGCCGCTCGCCAGCACCCAGATCCGACCATCCGTGCCGCGCACCAGGTCGGTGACGTCCTCGTGCGCCAGGAGGGTGCCGCCGGGCTGAAACACGGCGCCGTCGCCCTCACGCAGGCGGCCGAGCCCGCCAGCCCGCATGCCGAACCACAGCTCGTCGTC
>JAYUYE010000622.1:0-3917 GCA_043752985.1 Myxococcales bacterium | reverse complement strand
CGACCCAACTCTGGTCCCCCAACTCTGGTCCCAGAGACCGGCTCCTCGACCCGACCAACTCTGGTCCCAGAGACCGGCTCATCGACCCGACCAACTCTGGTCCCAGAGACCGGCTCATCGAGCGCCCCAACTCTGGTCCCAGAGACCGGCTCATCGAGCGCGACCAACACTGGTCCCAGAGACCGGCTCATCGAGCGCTATGTCCTGACCGTCCGCAGACGGTCGCCGTTCTCGATGCCGAGGGCGCTGTACAGCGAGCTCGGCCGCACGGCGTAGACGGCGATGCCGTTCGGCTTTCCCTCCTTGTTCCCCGGGACCAAGCGCGCGCTCGTGGACGTCGCCACTTGTTGGCATCGCGCCCGCGGAGATCGACGCGGAGATCTCGAACGTCTCCTGGCCGATGCTGCTGGTGCCTCTACTTCGAGACGCGCGTCAGCTTGAAGCCACGCGCCGCGAGCAGCGCGATGACGCCGCGTGGCCCTGGGAAGTGCCCGGCGCCGACCGCAATGAAGGCGTCGCCCTGTTCGAGAATCTTCTCGAGCCCAGGGATCCAACGGGCGTTGCGCTTGTAGAGCATCACGTCGTCGATGTGATCGATCTCCGCCTTCGTGTAACCGGCCCCGAGCAGCTCGGCGCGCGAGTCCGAGTCCGTTCCGGGTGGCTCGTCGACGCCGGCGCAGTACCTGGCCAGATCTTTTTGGCTGTCCTCCGCGAGCTCCTGGCGGGTTTCGGTTGTCTGGATCGCGGCGCGGAGCGCTCGAAGATCGAGCACCTCGTGGATGAGCTTTTCCTGCAGCGCACCGGCCTCGAGACCGACCGTCGGTATCCCTGCCGCGACGACCTCGCGTTCGATCTCTGCGTCGAGCATCGCGCCGATGTCTTCGTGCATCGCGACCATCGCGAGCGCGGCACTAGCTGGTGTCGTCCGCTGGTCTGAGTCTGCAACGCCTGCGCCGACCAGCGTGCGGTAGTGCGCCCAGAGCTTTGGTCCAAGTGCGTCCGGTAACGAGATCGTCTCCTGAGGCGCGTCACTGTCGTCGTCAGGCGCAACCTCGAACACGGCGAGCTTGGCAGTCTTGATCGCCTCGTGGACGGATGGCGGAAACTTCGCAAGTGACACACCGATGTGCCGCGTACCGAGGATGTGAGAGACCCTGCCGGCCTTCTCGATGCGATAGAAGTGGGGGACCGTCACGTGCGGACAGGCCTGGTTGGCCAATCGATGACGCTCGAAGAGGCTCGGCGGATCGTCTGGGTTGACGGGGATTGCGACGTCCCACGGGTCCGGCCTGGTTGGTGCGGTCCCCGGATCGGCTGCGGCCGGAGCGGTCCGCGGATCAGCCTGAGTAGTCCTGGAGGGCGGAGTCTGTTCGTCGCCACGGCAGCCGAATTGCGCGATGAGAATGACGAGCCAGCTACGCATCAGGTGCGGACACCGTAGCCCGCTGCCCGTTGCCGGAGCAACGTCAGCGGTCCCGATGCTAGCGCGTCTCCAGCGTCCCGCGCCGAGGTTGCTCGATCGCTCGCACGCGACCGTGCGTTCGCGGGTTTGACGCGTCCTTCGTCGCGCTGCGCGCGCTGAAGCGTCGAACGTGACTGGATCGAAAGCTCAGGCGAACCGCGACGTGAGCTTTGGGAAGAGTGTCCGCAACTCGTCGTCGTTCACCCAACTCGTGCCGGTCGGCTTGCGATCCATGCCATGGCCGCCACCTTTCGACGCGAGACCGCGTTCCTCCAGTAGCTTGCCCGGTACGTACTGGAAGCCCTCGAACAGCGTTTGATTCTCGAGACTCTTTAGCTTTGCGAGCGTGTCCGGATCGCGAAGCGCCGCTTCGAATGCCGTGCGTCCGAGTGCGATGAGCCCGGCACGAAAGTCCCAGAACGTGTCATCGGAGCAGCCGCCGTGGATGACATACGCCGCGGCCCACAGCTTGTAGTCGTACGCGCGCTGCATCGCCCGGCAGAGCTCCGCTTCGACGCCGACGAGTGCCTCGTCCTCGAGCTTCGCGAGCTCGTCACGGAATGCATCGATCGATGCGGTGAGGTCACCGCCACTCGCGCGCCGAACGCGATCGACGATCTTCCAGAACAGATCCTCGCCGGTTCGCTGCGCTGCGCTGGAGGCCCTTGGCCTTGCGGAGGTTCGCAGTTTCGGCTTGCTCCGCTTCGCCGAAGAACGCGATTTCGAGCGGCGCACTGACTTCTTGTTGGCAGCCATACTCGCTGCAGTAACTATCGCGAGGACTCGCGGCCGGCTACGTCTTCGCGACCGTGCGCCTCCCCCATGACTCGCGCATCTCGCAGACGGAGAACGCCTCGTGCGGTCAGCAAGCAACCGAAGGCAACGCCGAGCACGCGGCTGGCGGTATCGGTCGACACCGCGATCGCGGCGACCGCCACGATGATCCCCAGGAACAAGAACCACGCCCCGCTCATCTGGAAGTAGCGCCGACTGTCGTTCTGCTTCGGTACGAACACCACGGTGATCGGATATCACGCAATCGGGGACCCGGCGATCGGAACGGTGATGGTAGGCGGTCGCTGCCCTCGCAAACTACCCCCGGTCGGGTTCCTGGCCAACGCGTTGCCCGTCGCGACCGTGCTCACCTCCCCTTGGGCCGCCGGGTCGGCGGTGCGATCAAGAAGCGCGGCCCTGGCCCCACTTCGCCAGCGCGGTCGAACGCTCCGGTGCGTCAGTCGCAGCGCGCGCCGATCAGGAACCCGCCCGACGGAGACCTCCCTAACCGCGTGGCCGTCGCGGTGTCGTAGATGCCGCTCTCGCTGATGCGGTCCTCGGGATGGTTGCGGTTCCACAGGCGCTGGAAGGCCTCGACGTTCACGCTGCGCAGGTCGGGCGACTCGCGATGATCGAAGTGCACCTCGTCGCCACGGAGCGTGCTGAACCCCGCGTTCCGCATCGCAGTGCGCGCGGCGCTCCAGTTCTCGAGGTCCACCGCGCGCCCGGTCTCGTGGTTCGAGCGTCCCGGCGCCGCTGCCGCGCGGATGCCGCATCGGCGCGCATCTCGCCACTTGCGAATGAGGTACTGCTGCGCCACCGAGCGCAGGCCGCTGTTGACCGTGAGCGTCCGTCCACTCGCGGCGCGCTGGATCGCCTCGACGGCCTCGCCGTTCAGATACGGCAGCACGGCCGCGCTCTGGAACTTGATGGTCGCCGTCTCCTCGAACGGGACGAGCAGCTCGGGCGCGAGACACCGGATCTCCTCTGCGATCTGCATCGAGATCCCGCGGACAGGCACGGTGCTGCACGTCGACGACACGACGCTCTGCACGGACGACGCCCCGTCCATCTTGCCGTCCCCGGGCCCAACTCCCGGGTCGACGTAGTTGTCTTCTTCTTCGTCCTCGACCTCCTCGCCTCCCACGCTGCAGCCGGTGGCAGCGCCAGCAGTGGCGAAGGCCAGAACGATCCACGCGTACGACAATCGCGGCATTGAGCCCCTTCAACGCAACTCACGTGCCGCGAGTTTTGGACGTGGGATCGCGGGGTTGAGCCCCGAACTAGATGGGACTCCAGCCTGAGGACGCGGTCCCAGGCCACCCGCATTGCCTGTGCTCGGCGTCTACAGCGCTTCCAGCGGCGCATTCTGCCGCCCATCCGGGCTCTCGGGGACCGGGGTTGCAATTCGATCATCGGCGCGCGGTCGTGGGGCCGTCGGGCGGTAGTTCAGGTGCAGCGATGTACGCGGTCGGAAGCTCGCCGGTGAGCGAGAGGACACGCCCTCGATCGCGCAGATGCCCTTCAGCGTGTGGATCGAGCGCTGAAACGCGGTTCCCAGTTGCACCTGCGCGATCGTATCGACGTGATGCGGCGCCTCGGCAGTGAACGCTGCAAACCCGAGGCGATCGCCGAGTAAGCGTGACATCAGAGCCGTGGTCTCCCGCTCGTCGCGCTCCGC
>JAYUYE010000621.1:0-3919 GCA_043752985.1 Myxococcales bacterium | reverse complement strand
TGGCGGCGAACAGCTCCTCGACGATGGACGCGTGACCCCGCGAGGACTCCCCGGGCAGGCGAAAGGCGGGCGACACGCTCCAGCCCATCGACAGGTTGATGCGCGGTCGCGCTCCTTCCACGACGGTCGACGAGTGGCCGGTCTTGTAGGGACGGAAGATCCACCCCTGCCCCGGGGCGATCGCGAGCTCCCGTCCGTCGAGCACGGGGATCCCGCCGGCCTCGGGGTGCTGGAGGATCACGTTCAACCTGACGTGACGCTCGCCCTCGATGAACGGGTCGGTGTGCTCGTGGACGAAGCCGCCGGGTTCGTGAAAGGAGACCATGTCGCCGAACGCGGGATCCGAGCGGTAGGGCCCCAACCCGAAGCGGGCGACCAGCGACGCGCGGATCTCGAGCAGGTCGGGGTGCACCCAGCCGAGCTCCGCGATGTTGCGATGAAACCGGTGCGGGCCGTTGGTGTTGGGGAAGAGCTGGTTCGTCTCCCGGAGCTCCGTCACCCAGGCGGCGAGATTGGCCCGCTGGTGCGGCGTGCAGGCGTCGTTGAAGATGTGAACCATTCGCGCACGGAGTCTAGTCCACCCGAGCTGGAGGTGTTGCCGTTGCTACCGGTGGCCGCGCGGGATGTCCGTGGATGGGTGGGATTGTCGTGCTCGCTGGACGTCCCAACCACCGATGCCCGCCGCCGGTCGCTCGGGACGTAGCCATCGGTCGTGCGCAGGAGATCGAACCGCTCGGGCGCAGCGTTCCACAGCGGGCGAAGAATCCCCCGCGGTTCATCACGGCGCGAGCGAGTCACCGAGCGATGGGCGGCGTGAGCTGCTCGAGCAGCTCCAGGTCACCGCGCTCGCCGAGCGCGTGGATCGCCGCGGTCTTGGCCGGATCGCAGCGCAGGGTCTCCTCCAGCACGCCGGTGGTCAGCGCACGGATCGTCGGTGCGGTGGTCGCGAACGGCGCATCGGTGGGACGGCAGCCATCGGTGGCGAGGGTCGCGATCATCTCGGGGATCTCCACGCCGTGCGCACGCGCGATCGCGAGCGAGCCGCCGCGGTCCGCGCCCAGCAGGCACAGATCCGTGAAGGCGAGGTGACCGGCGCCGCGCACGATCGCGGCGCGCGCCGGCGCCGGCAGATCGGCGAGCCGATCCGGCGCGCGGCTCGGCGGCGCGATGCCATCGGTCTCACCGTTCATGATCAAGCGCGAGCCAGCGCCGTTGCGATCGAGCGTGCCGGCGAGCGCGATCCGCACGGCGATCTCGGGCCGATCACCGAGCGTGGTCGCGAGTATCGCCCCGAGCGAGTGCCCCACGACGGCGAGCCGTGGTCCCAGTTGTGGGCGGAGGAACGCGAACGGATCGCTGGACGTGGGGCGCACGACGATGGCTGCAAGAAGGTCGCTCGGGACGCTCAGCGGAAATGCGGTGGGCTCGCCACCGAGGATCGCGCGCAGCCCGACACCCGGTAGCTCGGGCGCGATCGTCACGAACCCGCGACTCGCCCAATGGGTCGCGAGGAATGCGCTCTGGAACCGGAACGACGCGGCCCCGTGGAGGAACACGATCACCGGATACGGGCCGTGCGCGGTGTCGACCGGGAGATCGCGAACACAGTCACATGCGAGCCACGCCGCATCTGCGTCGGGGATCTTGGCAGCCTCGTTCGGTGGCATCGAGTCACGCGGGTCGTAGCGGACGGCCGCCTCACCCTGCTCGCTACCGGAGCGTGCGGGGTACCAGACCTCGACGCGAATCGCGCCCACCTCGACGGTGCGAACCCCCACCGGCCACGGGCCACGCGACGCGAGGTCGGCTGGACTCGGCAGCAGGTGCGCGCCCGCGCAGGCTGTCGGCTCGGGCGATGGCGGATCACGATCGCGGCATGCCGCGAGGCTGCTGAGCCAGGCAACGATCACCAGTCGCTGAAGCGCGGAGGGTCCTGGCATGTGGACGTCTCACGTCCTCGTGCGGCGGCTGGCCCGAGGACGGCGTGCGATCAGCCCGATCAGTGCGCCGATGTTCTGATGGGCCTCGAGAGGGTGACGCAGCGGTCGATCGCCATCCACCACGTAGCGGTTGCGACGTCCGCTGCGACGCTTGTCGACGTAGCCCGCCTGCTGCAGCTCGCTCAGGATCCGCTGGACGGCTCGCTCGGTGATACCGATCTGGTCACTCAGCGCACGGATGGTGAGGTCGGGGTCCTGCGCGATGCACAGCAGGACGTGCGCGTGGTTCGACAGGAAGGTCCAGCTCGGCTCGGCCGGTTCCGGTTGCGCCATCGAGGTTGCTTACCACGGCCGGCGCTCTCTCTGCTCCAGAATACATGACTTTGATGTCATGTATTTGTTGACGTGATACACACAGCAGAGGTAGATCGCGGATATGGTGAACTTCCAAGTCGATCACGCAGGCAAGAAGCGAGTCACCCTGATCCCCGGCGACGGCATTGGCCCCGAGGTGACCGCGGCCACTCGCGCGATCCTCGAAGCCGCCGGCGCTCCGATCGCATGGGAGGTCCAGGAAGCGGGCGCTTCGGTGTTCAAGCGCGGCTTGATGACCGGAGTCCCCGAGGAGACCATCAGCTCGCTCCGGTCGACGAGGGTCGCGCTCAAGGGGCCTCTCGAGACGCCGATCGGCTTCGGCGAGAAGAGCGCAAACGTCACGCTGCGCAAGCTGTTCGAGACGTACGGCAATCTGCGACCGATCCGCGAGCTACCAGGCGTGAAGACGCCGTTCAGCGGACGGGGCATCGATCTCGTGGTGGTCCGCGAAAACGTGGAGGATCTGTACGCCGGAATCGAACACCAGCAGACGATCGGGGTCGCCCAATGCCTCAAGCTGATGAGCCGCAAGGGCTGCGAGAAGATCGTCCGGCTCGCGTTCGAAGTCGCGGTCGCGGAGGGGCGCAAGAGCGTCACCTGCGCGACGAAGGCCAATATCATGAAGCTCACCGAGGGGCTGATGAAGCGGACCTTCGAGGAAGTTGCCAAGGAGTATCCAGAGATCGAGGCGCGAACGATCTTGATCGACGCGTGCGCGCATCAGCTGGTCCGGACCCCCGAGGCGTTCGAGGTCATCGTCACCTCGAACATGAACGGAGACATCATCTCGGACCTGACCTCGGGCCTGGTCGGCGGGCTTGGCTTCGCACCCGGCGCGAACATCGGTGCTGATGTCGCGATCTTCGAAGCCGTGCACGGCAGCGCGCCAACGATCGCCGGCAAGGATCTCGCGAACCCCTCGGCCGTCGTGCTGTCGGCGGTGATGATGCTGCGCCATCTCGACGAGCCGGGCCTGGCGTTGCTCGTGGAAAACGCGCTGCTCGCCACCCTCGAACAGGGCGTACTGACCGCGGACGTCTCCGAACGAAGCGCCTCGGTCGGCACGCAGCGGTTCGCAGAGGCAGTCGTCTCGCGGTTTGGTCAGGTGCCGACGCGGTTCGCCGCGCGTGAGCAACGGGCGCGGCGCGCGCCTGTCGTGGTCCGTGATCCGGTCGCGCCGACCCAGCGGTCGACCGTTGGGGCCGACGTGTTCATCGAGTCCACGCGCTCCCCTGCCGAGCTCGGCCCCGAGCTCGAGAAGCTCGTCGAGGGTAGTCCCCTCCGGCTCAAGATGATCTCGAATCGCGGCACGGTGGTGTATCCCGACAACGGTGCGCTGACCGATTGCGTCGACCATCATCGCTGCCGGTTCAAGCTGCGCGATCTCGGTGGTGATCTGACAACCGCCCAGCTGCTCGACTTGCTGGCCCGGGTGGGCTCGGCGTTCCGGTTCATGCACGTCGAGACGCTCCAGAACTTCAGTGGTGTTCGAGCCTACACGCTGGCACAAGGCGAGGACGACGCGCCGCTTCGCTAGTGCAGATGATCAAAGTGCTCTGACCGAACCCGTGCTCTCACGTCAGCCTGCTCGAGTCCGACGGGTG
>JAYUYE010000620.1:0-3920 GCA_043752985.1 Myxococcales bacterium | reverse complement strand
AGATCCGATGTCGCTCGACGACTACGACAGCAAGGTCTCGAACGTGAAGATCGACCTCATCGACGTCACCAAGCGCGTGTTCGACTTCTACGACGGCGAACGTGGGAAGCAGGACGGCGCGGCGTGGGCTGCGGCCAAGGCCAAGGCCGACTCCGGCGATCTCGCAACTGCCGCGGCGATGCTCGATCGGCTGATCGCGCAGAAGCCCGACGTCGCCGAGCGCGAGGGCATCTCGAAGATCTACTTCTCGTGGGGAAAGGTCCTCGAGCAGAAACAGCAGTGGGCCGAAGCTGCGGCCGCGTACTCGAAGGCGCATGGCATCCATCCCAAGGGCGGCAACGCCACCGACGCCCTCGCAGCGCACCACTACACGCTCGGCAAGTCGCTCGAGGCTGCGGGCAAGGATGGCGGTGCGGAGTTCCGCCGCGCCATGGCACTCAAGCCCGACTATGCGCCTGCAAAGCGAGCCGAGGAGACCGCCGGTGGCGCGTCGCCGCGACCGATCTGGATGCTCTACGCTGCGCTGATCGCAGGTCTTGTCGCCGCTGCGCTGTTCGCGGCCGCGATGGTGCGCCGCCGGGCCTCGACGTAGCCGCCGTCTCCGCGCTACGACGCGGGGGTGAGCCGCTTGATCGTTCTCGAAGGCCTCGATGGGGCCGGTACGACGACGCAGACCCGCCGTCTCGTCGAGCACCTGACCGAACGCGGCGGCAAGGCGCACGCCACGCGCGAGCCGAGTGACGGTCCGATCGGTCAGCTGATCCGGCAGATGCTGACCGGCAGCCACACCGTTCCCGGTCAGTCGATCGCCCAGAGCACGTTCGGTCTGCTGTTCGCCGCCGATCGCCTCGACCATCTCCAGCGCGAGGTCGAGCCCAAGCTCGCCGCCGGCGTCACCGTGGTCTCCGATCGCTGGTACCACTCGTCGCTCGCCTACCAGGGCACCGGCGCGGACCGCGACTGGATCACACTGCTCAACGCGCGCGCCCGCCGCCCCGACCTGACGATCTTTCTCCAGGTTCGCCCCGAGGTCGCCGCCGCCCGCCGGGTCGCCGCCGGCCGCGTGCAGGAGCTGTTCGAAGACCTGCGCATGCAAGAGGAGGTCGCCGCCGGCTACAAGGCGACGAACTCCGAGCTCGCCGCGCTCGGAGAGCGGATCGAAGTGATCGACGGGGAGGCCGACGCCGACACCGTGTTCGCCGCGATCGCCAAGCTCGTCGGCGCGTGACCTTCTAGAAGTTGCACTCGGCGACGGGGAGCGTACGTTCAGGGAATGCGCTCTGCCCTGCTGCTCGCTGTGCTCGTCGCGTGCGCGCCGAAGGTCTCCACGCTGCCGCCGTCGTTCGATGAGGACCTCGGCGACTCCACGCCGGTGGCGACTACGCTTGCCGAGCCCATTCCCGACGGGCAGCGCGCGGTTGCCACGCCGGGCAAGGGCCTGCGCTCGGGCACGATCGCGCGCGATCGCCTGGTCGCCGTGCTCGACGCCGGGCCCGCACAATTCCTGCGCCAGCTCGAGGTCACGCCGCGCATGAGTGGGGAGCGGTTCGTCGGATGGCAGCTCGTGCAGCTGCTCGATCACACGGGGCCGCTGCACGACGTCGACGTGGTGCCGGGCGACGTGTTGCTCGCGATCAACGGCAAGCCGCTGTCGCGCCCGGATCAACTCCAGACGCTCTGGGACTCGCTGCGCACCGCGAACACCGTGCAGGCACAGCTGTGGCGCGGCGACACGAAGCTCATGCTCGAGTTCGCGGTCGAGCCCGCGGTGACGGCCAACGCTGCTGCGCCCGCCCCTGCGCCGGCGAAGAAGTAGTCACCCCCGGCGCCGCGCGGGCAACAGCTCGACCCTCACAGCCCGGCGAACACGGCGAGCGCGTGCGCAGGGTCGTTCGAGAACACGCCATCGACGCCGAGTGCCGCGAGCCGCAGTAGCTCGGCTCGATCGTCGACGGTCCACACGTTGATCGGCGTGCCGCCGCGCTGCCAGGCGGCGACCGTCTTCGCAGTGCACAGTGTGTGCTGCGGGTGCATGAGGCTCGCGCCGACCGCGATCCCGGCCCAGCCCGTGCGCAGAGGTAACGCTTGGTCCTTCCCGAAGATGTAGCCGAGCGCGACGCCGGGGAGATGGCGATGGAACTGGACGAGTGCGAGCGGATCGAACGACGAGACGAGCACCTGGTCGATCCGACCCGACGCCTTGATCACCTTCGCGGTCGCCTCGACGAGCGCTGACTCGCGACCGGCCTGGTTCGATTTGATCTCGACGTCGATCTCGAGATCGTACGAGTGAAGAACGTCGGCGAGGAGCGCGATTGGCTCGCCGCTGACGCGCAGCTCCGTGCGCGCGCTCGCGGACGTCCGCTCGATCCGGCCGGGTTGCCCGGTGAGGCGGAGGAGCGCGCTATCGTGGAACACGACGACATTGCCGTCGCCGTCGAGCCGAACATCGAGCTCGATGCCATCGGCGCCTGCATCGCGGGCCTTGTCGAACGCGAGCATCGTGTTCTCGGGCGCGTGCGCGGACGCACCGCGATGCGCCCACACGCGAGGCCGACCGTGACCACGCCGCCACCGCGTGGCGCGCCCGAGGCGGCCAAGGTGCGGGATCAGACGGGCGAGTACTGTCTTCGGCACTACTCGACGAACGTCTTGTGCAGTGCGCGGGTCAGGCCATCGACGTGCTGCCGATCGCACCACAGGGTGACGCGCAGCGGCGAGACGCTGACCGCGTTGAGCGGAACACCGGCGCTCACCGCACTGGTGCGCGCCTTGTTGATCACGCCCGGATTGGAGCCGATGCCGTGACCGACGATGGTCACCGCGCCCTCCTCGCCGAACTCGACCTGCTCGCCGAGGACGTTATCGAGCTTCTTGCGAACCTCCGCCCAATCCGGGACGTCTGCGATCGTGAACCAGCAGCGCAGGTCCTTGCCCTCGAGGTCGAGGTGCGTGAGCGGGATCGATGCGGTCTCGAGGATCTGCAGGCAGTGCTCGACGGCCGCGCCGCCGGAGACCTTGAGCCGGATCAGCGAGTTTTGCCCGGTGACCGCGGCGATCTGGCGCTCGCGCTCGGGGGTAAAGTCGATCCGCGTGCCGCCGCTGTCCTTGTTCGTCGCGCGGGCATAGAGCGCGATGCCGCTGCGGCGTGCGAACTCGACCGACGCGTCATGCAAAACCTTCGCGCCCTGCGCTGCCAGCTCGAGCATCTCGTCGTGGCTCACCGACGCGAGCAGCTGTGCCGCGTCGACAACGCGCGGGTCGGCCGTGTACACCCCGTCGACATCCGAGCAGATCTCGCAGTAGTCGGCGCGGAGGGCACCGGCGAGCGCGACGGCGGTGGTGTCGGAGCCGCCGCGGCCCAGGGTCGTGATCTCGCGCTTGTACGAGACACCCTGGAAGCCGGCGACGATCACGACCTTGCCGCGATCGAGCTCGTCCTCGACGCGGAACGGCCGGACCTCGACGATCCGGGCACCGGAGTGCCGATCATTTGTCAGGATGCCGGCCTGCGAACCAGTGAAGCTGATCGCCTCGAGGCCTTCCTCCGTGATCGCCATGGCGAGAAGCGACATCGCTTCGCGCTCACCGCAGGTCAGCAGCATGTCGAGCTCGCGCCGCGACGGCGAGGCGCTGATCGACTTCGCCTTCTCGATCAGCTGGTTGGTGGTCTTGCCCATCGCAGAGACGACAACAACGACCTTCTTGCCGGCCGCCTTGGTGCGCGCGATCCGCTTCGCAACCAGCTTGATCTTGTCGGCATCTGCGACGGACGAACCGCCGTACTTCTGAACAACGATTCCAGTCGGAGTCACGTCGGAGACCATACCGCATCAACGCTATGACGGTGCTACCTTGTTCGAAATGGTCGTTGCTCGCATCGCCATGGCTGTCGCGCTGATCGGCGCCTGTGCGTCGAC
>JAYUYE010000619.1:0-3921 GCA_043752985.1 Myxococcales bacterium | reverse complement strand
CACCGAGCGACATGGTCGAGCAGGCATGGGGCGTCGGCGAGCACACTGACTACGGCCTGCTCACGATCCTCGCGCAGGACGACTGCGGCGGACTCGAGGTTCGCTCGCGCGATGGCTGGGTCGACGCGCCCCCGATCCCCGGCGCGTTCGTGTGCAACCTCGGCGACATGCTCGAGCGCCTATCGAACGGTCGCTATCGTTCCACGCCGCACCGCGTACGCAATCGCTCCGGTCGCGATCGAATCTCGATGCCGTTCTTCTTCGACCCGAGCTTCGAGGCGAGGGTGCCGACGCCGACCGAGCTCTTCGCCGACGTCGACGCACGCTGGGACGGTCAGAGCGTGCGGGCGTTCGAGGGCACGTACGGTGAGTACCTCGTGCGCAAGGTCTCTATGGTGTTCCCCGACCTTCACGACGGGACCCAGATTACGCCCACCCGGTGAACCAGCGCGCGGGAAAGGCAACCCGCTGCAGGCGCAGTTTTTTCTTGCGACGGAACGCGGGAAGGGCCTCCTTGTATGCATGAACAAGCTGATGTGGTTGGTGTTCGTGGTGAGTACGGGGTGCGCGCCCGCGGCGAGCCAGCAGCAGCCGGGATACTTCGCGCAAGGCCAACCCGCCCCGCAGCAACCGGCCGCGCGCGGGCCGTCGGGATGTACGCAGCTGCTCGCGTGCTTCACGGACTGCGGTCAGGACGGCGCCTGCATCCAGGGCTGCCTCCAGCAGAGCGATCCGACGTCGCAGGCCCAGGTCCAGGCGATGATGCAGTGCAACTCGACGCGCTGCGAGAACGAGGGCGGCGACTGTCTGCAGTCGCAGTGCGGCGCCGAGATTCAGGCGTGCAGCGGCCCGGTTCAGGTCGCGCAAGCGGCACCGCAGGAACCACAGCAGTACGACGAGCCAGCGCCGGCGGCGACCACGGAGGTGATGCGCCCAGGTCAGCCGCACACGACCGCCAATCTGTTGCCGTGGTTGCAGCAGGGGAACGGGCAGTGGATCGGCACGAACCATCAGTTCACGTTTTTTCCGGATGGCCGCGTGCTCCGCGCCTCGGGCGTGGCGATGTACACGGACCGCGGAACCTACGGCTGTGTGTCGGTGATCAACGAGGAAGGCACCATTCGTCAGGAAGGTGACCAGCTGATCATGGACTTCGAGACCCAGGATCAGAACCACTGTCGTCACCGGGAGAAGGGCCCGGCGCTGACGGTCCGCTATCAGATCACCTGGTACCAATACAGCGACATGCCGGTGAATCTGTTGCTCGTCGACCTCACGTGCGCGCCCGGGCAATCGATGTACTGCGACAACCAGATGCGAAAGCGCTGAACGCGATCGATGTTCTGGCTGGTCACCGCGCTCGTCTCGGCCGGGGTATCCGGCTTCTCACCGCTCTCCATCGGATCGGCGGAACCGTCGAGCAAGCCTTCCATCGTGCGCCGGAGCTTGCCTACGCGCTGAACGCGCCCAGCTGGTGCCAGGAACCACCGTCTGGAACTCCGCTCATCATGACCCGTCGCAAGCGCCGGTCGATCTTGGGCGCACCCGACCGTCGCCGTGTTAACTTCGCCCTCTGTGATCACCGAAGGTGCGACGATCGGCGCTTATCGCGTCGGCCGCAAACTCGGCGAAGGTGGGATGGGTGTGGTCTACGTCGGCGAGCACACGCTGCTCGGCCGCAGAGCCGCGATCAAGGTGCTGCTGCCGGAGCTCTCCGCGAATCGCGAGATCGTCCAACGCTTCTTCAATGAAGCGAGGGCGGTGACGCAGATCGCCGACCCCGGCATCGTGCAGGTCTTCGACTTCGGGTATCACGATGACGGCAGCGCGTTCATCGTCCTCGAGCTGCTCGACGGCGAGTCGATGGATCAGCGACTCCTGCGGATCGGGCGGTTCTCGCCGCTCGACTGCATGCGCCTGATGCGGCAGATCTGTACGTCGCTGCAGGCGGCGCACGCCAAGGGCGTCGTCCACCGCGACCTCAAACCCGAGAACATCTTCATCGTCGGAGATCCGGCGGTCACCGGCGGCGAGCGCGCGAAGATCCTCGACTTCGGGATCGCGAAGCTGTCGACCGACGAACCCGGCATGATGAAGACCCGGACCGGCATGGTCATGGGCACGCCGGTGTACATGTCGCCCGAGCAGTGCCGCGGCGCTGGCGAAGTCGACCACCGCTCGGATATCTATTCGATCGGTTGCGTGATGATGACGATGCTGACGGGGAGCCCGCCGTTCCAGGGCGAAGGTTCCGGAGATCTGATCGCCGCGCATCTTCGCGAGCCGGCGCCGTATGCGGCCTCGCGCGTGAATGGTCTGCCGCCGAGCATCGATCAGATCCTCCAGCGCTGTCTGCTCAAGGCACCGAACGCTCGGTTCGGATCGATGATGGAGCTGGTCGACGCGATCGGCCAGGCCGAGCAGCAGCTCTACTACTCCACGTCGCCCGTCACGGGCGGTGAAGCTGCCGCGTACGCTTCATCGGGACGGACGCCGCCCCCGGGCAACCTGCACTTTGTCACCGCACCGGGCGCGGTCGCGCTATCGGCACCGACGACGCTCACCGGAGCCGCCGGGCAGGCGCCGCCGCCCGTCGCACGCCGGCGCGGCGCGGTCGTGGCGATCGGAGCGGTGATCGCCGCGGCGGCGACCATCGCGATCGTCGTCGTGGTAGCACGCAGCGGTGCCGACGAGACTCATGCGATGAGCCCGGATAGCGCCGTCAAGCGAGAAGCGATCATCGTGGACGCCGCACCGATCGACGCACCAACACCCGTCATCGTGACCACCACGGTCGACGCGGGCGTCCAGCCTGCGCCACCCGACGCGGCGGCAGCCGTCAGCATCGTCATCGACGCGAGCGTGCCCGTCCCGGTCAAGCGACCGGGCCTCGGCAAATCGAAACCATCGAGGGGAAATGATCATGGGCAGAAGACTGGTTCGGGCGCTGACTCTGTCGATCGCGGCGACTAGCGTCTGGTTGGTGTTGTTCACGACGCGTGCAGCGCTCGCGCAGAGTGCAGAAGCCGAGGCGTTGTTTGCCGAGGGCGACAAGCTGCTGAAGGCTGGAAATACGGCGTCGGCGTGCGATGCGTTCGAGGCGTCGAACCGGATGGAGACGCGCGCGGGAACGTTGATCCGGCTCGGCGAGTGCCGCGAACGAAATCGTCAGATCGCATCCGCATGGTCGGCGTACAAGGACGCGCTGACCCGCGCGAAGGATCCGAACAAGCGCGCGATCGCGACCGCCAAGATCGCGGAGCTCGAGCCCAGGCTCTCGTACTTCACCGTCGTCATCCCGCCGGCCAACCAGGTCGAAGGTCTGACGATCCTGCGTGATGGGAAGCCGTTCGATGCGCTGCTATGGAATCGTGCCCTTCCTCTCGACGGCGGTGACTACAAGATCACCATTCGTGCGCCGGGGCGCGAGGAGTGGACGACCACCGTCACCGTCCCGGTCAACGGCGGCAAGGTCACCGTCGACGTCCCGAAGCTCGAACCAACCGCTCAGCTCGACGAGCAACCATCACCTCCGCCCGTCGAGGACGACGAGGTGGCTGCGGGGACTGCGGGGACGTGGAGCGGAAAGCGCAAGGTCGCGGTCGCGACCGCTGGCGTCGGCGGGCTCGCGATGGTCGCGGGCATCGTGCTCGGCACGCAGGCGAAGAGCAAACAGGACGATGCGCACGCGCTGTGTGCGGATACGCAGATGCCGTGTGCCGAGGCAGATCGTGCAAACTCGCTGATCAAGTCCGGGCAGAGTCGTGCGCTCGGCGCGAACATCGCGTTTGGCGTCGGCGCCGTCGCGGTGATCGCCGCCGGTGTGCTGTGGTTCACCGGAGCTCCAGAGACCTCGAGCCGCGACGTGGCAGTCGCCCCTACCCTTACCCCGGGCGAAGCCGGCTTCGTCGTCTTCGGGAG
>JAYUYE010000618.1:0-3926 GCA_043752985.1 Myxococcales bacterium | reverse complement strand
TCCATGCCGTCGCTGAAGGCCATCCGCACTCGCATCACGAGTGTCAAGAACACGCGCAAGATCACGAAGGCGATGCAGCTCGTGTCGACCGCGAAGCTGAAGCGCGCGCAAAGTGCGCTGATCGCGGCGCGCCCGTACACGCAGGCGATCACCGAGGTCGTCGCGCAGCTCTCGGCCGTCGCCGGGACGGATAGCCATCCCCTGTTCGAGGAGCGTCCTCTGCAGAAGGCGGGTATCGTCGTGATGACGAGCGACCGTGGTCAGGCGGGCGCGTTCAACGCGAACGTCACCAAGGCCGTCGAGCGCTACGCCGCGAACGAGCTGTCGGGCGCGTCCGAGGTCTCGCTGCGGATCATCGGCCGCAAGGGCAATCAGTACTTCTCGCGCCGCCGCGCCACGATCACGAGCTTCGATGGAGCCCCGACGGGCCTCACCGCACTCGACAGCGCGCGCGAGACCGCGAACCGCGTGATCGCCGACTTCGAGGCCGGCAAGGTCGATCGCGTGTTCGTGATCTACAACGAGTTCAAGAACGCCGGTTCGCAGTCGGTCAAGGTCAAGCAGATCCTGCCCGTGATGCCCGAGCAGGCCACGGCGGTCGTCAAGAAGGGCGAAGAGCCCGAGACCGCCGACTACCTCTACGAGCCAGGCAAGCAGCAGCTGCTCGACCGGCTGGTTCCGCTCTACGTGCAGATCATGCTGTACCGCGCGGCGCTCGAGTCGATCACGTCGTTCTTCGCCGCCCAGATGACGGCGATGCAGAACGCGACCAAGAACGCCGGCGACATGATCTCGGCGCTCACGCTTCAGTTCAACCGCGCCCGTCAGGCGTCGATCACCAAGGAGCTCGCCGAGATCGTCGGCGGCGCCGAGGCTCTCAAGGGTTAAGGAAGACCACCATGGCAACTACAGACTTCTCTCCCAACAGCATGGGCCGCGTGGTGCAGGTCATCGGTCCCGTCGTCGACGTGGCGTTCGACTCGGCAGAGCTGCCCGAGATCAACACGGCGCTCCTCCTGACGAACCCGTCGATCGACAAGCGCGCCGACAACCTCACCGTCGAGGTCGCTCAGCACCTCGGCGAGCACATGGTTCGCTGCGTCGCCATGGACACCACGGACGGCCTCATCCGCGGCCAGTCGGTCAAAAACACCAGCGCGCCGATCTCGGTGCCGGTGGGCGCCGGCGTCCTCGGTCGCATTCTCAACGTCATTGGCGAGCCGATCGACGAGGCCGGTCCGATCAAGAGCGACATCAAGCGCCCGATTCACCGCTCCGCTCCGCCGTTCGTCGACCAGTCGGTGACGGTCGAGATGTTCGAGACGGGCATCAAGGTCATCGACCTTCTCGCTCCGTATCGCCGCGGCGGAAAGATCGGCCTGTTCGGTGGTGCCGGCGTCGGCAAGACGGTGCTCATCCAGGAGCTGATCAACAACGTCGCGAAGAAGTCCGGCTCCTTCTCGGTGTTCGCCGGCGTCGGCGAGCGCACCCGCGAGGGTAATGACCTCTATCACGAGCTCGCGGAAGCGAAGCTGTTCGACGGTTCGTCGGTGCTCTCGAAGACCGCGATGGTGTTCGGCCAGATGAACGAGCCGCCGGGTGCACGCGCCCGCGTCGCTCTCTCGGCGCTGACCATGGCGGAGTACTTCCGCGACGTCGAGAAGCAGGACCTCCTCCTGTTCGTCGACAACATCTTCCGGTTCACGCAGGCCGGCTCCGAGATGTCCGCTCTCCTCGGCCGCATCCCGAGCGCCGTCGGTTATCAGCCGACGCTGTCGACCGAGATGGGGGGTCTGCAGGAGCGCATCACCTCGACCAAGGACGGCTCGATCACCTCGGTGCAGGCCATCTACGTGCCCGCCGACGACTTGACCGATCCCGCGCCCGCGACGGCGTTCGCCCACCTCGATGCGACCACGGTGCTCAACCGTGCGATCACCGAGAAGGGCATCTACCCGGCCGTCGATCCGCTCGATTCGACCTCGACGATTCTCTCCGCCGCCGTGGTCGGCGAGCGCCACTACAAGGTCGCCCGCGAAGTGCAGCGCATCCTGCAGCGCTACAAGGATCTCCAGGACATCATCGCGATTCTTGGCATGGACGAGCTGTCGGAAGACGACAAGCAGACCGTGTCGCGCGCGCGCAAGATCGAGAAGTTCTTCGGTCAGCCGTTCCACGTCGCCGAGACGTTCACCGGTCTCAAGGGCATCTTCGTCTCGCGCGAGGACACGGTCCGCTCCTTCGAGGAGATCCTCGACGGCAAGGCCGATGACCTGCCGGAGCAGGCGTTCGAGATGACGGGCACGATCGACGACGTGCGCGCCAAGGCCGCCGAGCTCGCGAAGCGAGGTTAGGTCATGGCGTCGGCAAGCGGACTCAGCACGATTCTCTCGGTCAACGTGGTCACGCCGAAGGGCGTCATCGCGCACACCGAGGCCGACAGCGTGCAGGCGCCCGGCGAGCTCGGCGAGTTCGAGATGATGCCCGGCCACATCCCGATGCTGACGGCGCTGCGCCCCGGCGTGCTCACGATCGGCACCAAGGTGCGCGCGCGCTACGCCGTCTCCTCTGGATACCTCCGCGTCGATCCGACCGGAGCGGTCGAGATCCTCGTCGAGCAGGCGCTCCCCGCGAAGGAGATCGACGCGGCGGCCGCGAAGAAAGACCTCGCGACGGCCGAGGCCGAGCTCGCGAAGTGGGGCGACAAGCCGATGGACGGCGACTATGTCAATCTCCAGCAGCGCATCGGCTGGGCGAACGCACGACTCGACACCGTCGGCGCGCACTGACCATAGTGCAGCTCGTGACCGACCGGTTGATCCTCCGCGAGTTCGTGGAGCACGACTGGCGTGCCGTCCACGCGATCGAGTCGCCGGGGATCCTGGTATTCGCGCGAGAGGGCGACTCGCTCATCTCCGCAATCCTCGATCGAGAGTGGGCCTGACATGGAAGACTCCGTCCGCGTGCGCTGTCCGTACTGCCGCGAGTGGGTCGACCTCTACGTCGATCCCGATACGACCGGTGTGCTCGTCGAGGACTGCGCCGTCTGCTGCCGGCCGTGGACGGTCACGATCGAGCGCGACATGGGCAAGCTGCGCGTCCAGGTTAGCCGCGCGCAGTAGCGCGGGTATGCTCGCGCGATGGTTCATGCCGTGGCGGCAGCCCGGCGCACCGGGGCGCGCCTCGTCCATGTCGGGGCCCACGTTCGACCCGAGACCCGCGCGTGCGCCTACGTCGATGCTCACGAGCCCGCGTGCGTGCTGCATCCGAGGATGGGACAGTTCATGCAGTTCGCCACGCTGCTAGCCCGCCACGATCTCATCGCCCCGACGGTCGGGACGCGCCGGCTCGCGAGCTACCTGGCGAGTATGTCCCCGCTGTCCACCGCGGCGTAGCCTCTGGTAGGGTGCGTCGATGGATCGACGTCTTGCAATCGTGATTGCGCTCGTACTCGTCGTTGGTTGCGACAAGAAGAGCGCAAAGCCTGCGCCGCAGCCCGAGCTGGTCGCCAGGCCCGCGGCGATCGACGTTGGCAAGCTGTCCGCACCCGCGCTGTTCGCGAATGTGCCCCTCGATACGCCGTACATGGTCGCGGCCTTCGAGGCGATTCCGCTCGAGTATTACGCCAAGATGAAGCGCGCCCTCGGGCCCGCGTTCGGGAAGGTGTCCGCTCAGCTTCGCACGGTGTTAGATGACGACGGCGCCGAGCGCGCGATCACGGCGATCGAGCAGGAGCTCGATGGCAAGTGGGACGTGAAGGGCCTCGAGTCGCTCGGATTCACCACCTCGCCGAGGTTCGCGTTCTATGGCCTCGGCATCCTGCCCATGGTGTTTCGCATCGAGGTCCGCGACGACAAGGCAGTGCTCGCGACGATCGAGCGGGTCGCCCAGCGCGCGCAGCTCGCGTTGCCGGCGGTGCGGACGCA
>JAYUYE010000617.1:0-9477 GCA_043752985.1 Myxococcales bacterium | reverse complement strand
CCCTCACCTCGGTGCACACCATCACCGGCGCGCACTTCAAGATCGACAACGTCGAGTCGGACCTCGCGTTCTCCACGTTCATGATGCCCAACGTCGCGGTTCCCGCCGTTGGCATCACGCTGTCCGCGACCGGCCAGTTCGGTATCGCCGACCACAAGGTCCCGCTCACCTACGGCAAGATTCTCCGCGTCGGCCTCGACGGCGTCCTCATCCCGATGCTCGACCCGAGCGCGCAGAACCTCGGCCAGCTCCTCGCCGGCCTCGTCGACTGCAACCAGGTCGGAACCCTCGTCGCCAGCCAGATCGGCGGCTTCGGCGCCGGCGCCATCACCACCGCCTGCAACCTCGGCCTCGTGGCAGGTGCAAACGTCATCTACTCCAAGATCGACGGCATCGACGGCTCGGCGCTCGAGTTCGGCCTCACCGGCACCGCCCGCGGCGTCGACACCAACAACGACCGCAAGATCGACAAGATCCAGACCGGCACCTGGGCCGGCAGCATGAGCTACGCCGGAACCCCGTCGCCGCTCACGGCCGCGACGTTCTACGGCCAGCGCATGTAACTCCAGACAACAAGTTCGGCGGAAACGGGTGGTGAGCCCGCGACGTCGAGGATGGCTGATCGGCCGAAGCAATGATGCTTCGGCCGGTTTTTTTTCGGCGTTTCGGTCCAGCCAGCGCGCCGACGAGCTCGTGCGGTCAGCCGTCTCCAACGGAATCGAACGGCCTGACCAGTCGAGTTGCCGTTCGGGACGCAGCGACGGCGCAAGTCGTTGATCGAGCTACGCGCACAACGTGGCACACGCGCTGCACAACGAATCATCACCAATCCTCGCCGGAGAACTGAAAATGAAGCGCAACCTTTCCATGTCCCTGTTCCTTCTCCTGGGTGCCGCCGTCGCTGGTTGCGCCGCCGACGCGCCTGGCCAGGACGATGATGACGTCGTCAACCCGCCCGGCGAAGAGCTCCCCGTCCCGCTGACGCCGGAAGGCACGTTCTCGGTGCAGTCCGACTTCGACCTCGCGACCAACCTGCCCGGCACCGCCGGCACGGTCGTCAACTACTTCATCAACGCCACCGACGACCCCGATGACCCCACGAAGTTCATCGTCGAGCAGGTCATCGCCGCCCTGCCGGACGGCTCGATCAAGAACAACCTCGCTGGCGCCGTCCCGTTTGTGGCCGGCTACCTCAACGACAAGCTGCTCGAAGTCGCCCCGACGTTTGTCACCAAGATCGTCGAAGTCGGCGACGCGTTCGGCCAGGTGGCGCACCACTTCGGCACGATCGAGAAGCTCGAGATCACGGCGTCGGGCGCCGCGGTCAAGACGGTCCAGGGCCTCCACTTCAACATCGACAGCGTCGACATGGACTTCGCGTTTGCCGACTACGGCATGGCCGAGGTCAAGGTCGAGGGCCTTCAGGTGCTGCTCGCGCAGACCGGCAAGCTCGACATCTCGGCGCACAAGATCCCGATGAAGTACGGCTCGCTGCTCAAGCTCGCCATGAACCAGGCGATCATCCCGATGATCGACCCGAGCGTGACCGACCTCGAGGGCCTGCTCAAGAAGATGGTCAACTGCCAGGCCGTCGGTCGCTACATCTACGAGGCGGTCGGCATTGGCTCGCCCAGCACGTTCGAGAGCGCGTGTAACGGCGGCCTCAAGGCCGGCTCGGCGGCGTTCTACAAGGCGCTCGACAACGTCGACACCGCGGCGCTCGAGTTCGGCCTCGCAGGCACGGCGCGCGGCGTCGACCGCAATCGCGACGGCAAGATGGACGACATCCAGACCGGCATCTGGACCGGCGAGCTGAAGTACGCCGGCACGCCGGCACCGCTGTCGACGGCGAAGTTCTTCGGCACCAAGATGTAAATCGAAGCGAACGACATCGCACCGCGAGCCGCCCCAAGCCGGGCGGCTCGTCTTCGTTTCGGTCACCAGGCGCCGGGTCTAGTACATCGAGCGATCGGGTGCAGGCGCTCCGGCGTGCCTCTCGAGCTCGGCGTTGACGAAGCCGCCGAGCACGATCGTGATCACCGACAGGTAGAACCACAGCATCACGACCACGACGCTGCCGAACGTGCCGTAGACGACGTCGTACGAGGCCACGCGCTCGACCCATTGCGACAGTCCGACGGAGACCAGCAGCAGCAACAAGGTCGCGATTGCAGCCCCTGGCCACAGGTGCTGCTTGGTCCCGAGCGTGCGCGGTGACGGCGCGAACCGATACAGCGCCATCAGCGTCCCGATGATGACGGTCATCAGCGCGGGCCAGCGCATCCATTCGACGACCGCGTAGTCCTCGAGGTGGAACAGCGCGAAGATGCCGGGCAGCGCCACCACGACACCGAACATGAGCATCAGACCGATCAACGTGCCCGAGGCCATGGCGATCGTGACGAGCAACTTGTGAAACGGTGTTCGCCGCTCGCGCACGCGATACGCGCGGTTGAGCGCGTCGATCAACGCACGTGCGGCACCACGCGACGCGATGATCGCGATGATGATGCTGATCGCGAGCGCGATGCCCAGCTCGCCCTTGGAGCGCGTTGCCTGGCGCTGCAGCTGATCCGCCACGAACGCCACGACATCGGGAGGCAGCACGTTCTCGAGACCCGCGAGGTGCTTCTGGATCTGATACGGGTCGGCGACGACGCCGTAGATCGCGACGGTGGCCGCGAGGGTCGGGACGACCGCGAACATCGCAAACAATGCGGTGCCACCGGCGAGGATCGGCATCTCGCCGAGCAATGCATCGCGCGCCGCGCGTAGCCAGTGGGCCAGGATCGCGTCGCTCGTGTTGATCCAGGCCATCACCCGGATGAAAGGCCGCACGGGATGATCCTACGCTACGATCGCAACCGACGTGATCGATACGCACTGCCACCTCGACCTCGACGCGTTTGCCGCCGACCGCGACGCGATGGTCGAGCGCGCAGCCGCGGCAGGCGTGGTCGGAATGCTGGTGCCCGCGATCCGGCCGCGGACATGGGCCACGCTCGTCGAGCTCGTGGGCCGGCATGCTGCGCAGGGGATGCGCTGTGCCCTCGGCATCCATCCGCAGATCGTGCCGGAGCTTGCCAGCGACGAGCTCGCTGGCGACCTCGCCGAGCGAATCGCGCGGGCGGTCGAGGACGCGGGAGCGATCGCGATCGGGGAGTGCGGGCTCGACGGCGGAACCGGCGACCTCGAGCGCCAGGAGGAGATCTTTCGCGCTCACCTCCGCGCCGCTCGTGCGCTCGACTGTCCCGTCGTGATCCACGTGCTGCGTGCGCACGGTGCGGCACCGCGAATTCTTCGGGAGGAAGGCCGGGTGCGCGGCGTGCTGCACAGCTATTCCGGCGGAGCGGACCTGGTGCCCGTCTACCGGGATCTGGGGATGGCGTTCTCGTTCGCAGGACCGGTCAGCTATCCGAACGCACGCCGTCCCGTCGAAGCAGCGCGTGCGATCGACGCATCGCTGCTGCTGGTCGAGACCGATGCACCCGACCAGGCACCGGAGGGCCATCGCGGTGGCCGCTCCGAGCCGGCGTTCCTGCCGGCGGTGATCGCGGGGCTCGCCGCAGCGCGGCAGGAATCTGTCGACGAGATAGCGACACGGACGACCGCGAATGCGCTCCGGATTTTCGGTGGTTGGGCCACTGCCAGGAGCTTCCTGTAGCAGTTCGGGGTTGAACGTCGCCGCGTCCTGGCTAACCATGGCGGCGGATGACGCACCGCCGGTTCGACCGTACCGCCCGTCTGCTCGGGGATGCCGGCGTCGATCGCCTCGCAGCGTCCACGGTGACGGTGTTCGGCGTCGGCGGCGTCGGCTCGTTCGCTGCCGAAGCGCTGGTGCGCAGCGGTGTCGGTCGCCTGATCCTTGTCGATTTCGACCGGATCTGCGTGACCAACGTCAATCGCCAGCTTCACGCGATGAAGGGGACGATCGGCAAGTCCAAGGTCGAGGTGATGGCGGAGCGGCTCCGCCTGATCAACCCGGACGCGACGATCGAGACCCGCGCCGAGTTTTACAGCGCGGAGACCTCGGCACGGTTGCTCGTCCCCGAACCGGATGTCGTGATCGACGCGATCGACAACGTCGCCGCAAAGATCCACTTGATCGCGACCTGCATGCGCGAGCGCCTGCGCCTGGTCTCGGCGATGGGAGCCGCGGCGCGCCTCGATCCCACAATGGTGCGGATCGCCGATCTGTCGGACACGCGCGTCGATCCGTTCGCGCGCGAGGTGCGGCGGACGCTGCGCGCCAAGCACGAGGTCGATTGCACGAAGCACACGGGTGTCTGGGCCGTTTACTCGGAAGAGACCCCGATCCCGCCGCACGCGCTCGAGTACGACGACGGCGCCTTCCGCTGCGTCTGCCCGGGTGGGGAAAACGGGCTCAACGACTGCGAAAAGAAGAACCGCGTCGAGGGATCGGTGTCGTTCGTCCCGTCGGTGTTCGGAGCCACGGCGGCGTCGGTTGCGATCAAGCTGCTCTGCGGCCTGCCGCTGCCGAAGCCCATCGACCTCGATGCTCCGCGCCCGGTCCGCCCGACGCGCGACCCGCTCGGGACGTCGACGCTGAGCTGATGCAAGCCCGACGCATCGCGCTGTTCGTGCTGATCGCAGCCTGCCGCGAGTCCCCGCCGCAAACCGCCACGCTCGCCGGCTACCTCGGATCGCTCACGATCGCCGACGAGGAAGCCCGCGCCGATGCGGTCGCGAGCTGGCAGCTCGATCGCGCGACATGGGAGCGCACGGTGGTGCCGACCTACGCCGGCCTGTATGACGAGTACGCGCGCGCCTTCGCGGTGGCGGCACCGGCACTCGTCGCGCAGCTCGCGCACGGTAAGCGCCGCGTGATGATCATGACCCGCCCGCACTTCGCCGGAGATCCGAGGCTGACGCTCGGCCAGGCACGCGCGCGGTGGGCGCTACCGGTGCTGTATCCCAGCGAGGTCGCCGACCTCGACAGCATCACACTCGATGCGGTGTTCGTCCGCGACGGCAATCGCTGGCGGGCGATCACCGGAATCGACAGTGTGCTCCGCGCCAAGGTTGCCGCGCTCGATCCCGCGTGTGCCGCGCATCTCGACGTCCTGCCGTCGCCGACCACCAAGCTGTGCAGCGACGTCGGCTGGGTGATCGCGAATGCTGCGCTGCGCTCCGAACGAGCGCGGTTCGACCACGCCTGTTCGCTGGCCTCGAACCTGTGCGCGCGGTGAACCCGTGGTAAATCGACGGCATGATCAATGTCGGCGACAAGATTCCATCCGTCACCATCAAGCAAGCCACCCCCGAAGGTCAGACGGACGTTGATCCGTCGGTGCTGTTCGCCGGCAAGAAGGTCGTGATGTTCACGCTGCCTGGCGCGTTCACGCCGACCTGCTCGGAGAAGCACCTGCCCGGCTACCTCGCCAAGCTGCCCGAGCTCACGGCGTCGGGCGTCGACATCGTCGCCTGCCTGTCGGTCAACGATGGCTGGACGATGAAGGCGTGGGCGGAGCAGCATGACGCGCTCGGCAAGATCACGATGCTCGGTGACGGCGCGGCGCTGTTCAGCAAGGCGCTCGGCATCGAGGTCGATCTCACCAAGGCGAACATGGGCATCCGCGCCGGCCGCGGCGTCATCGTGTTCGACAACGGCGTCGCGACCTCGGTCGACATGGAGGAGCCGGGCAAGTTCGACGTCTCGAGCGCCGAGGCCTGCCTCAACGGTCTGAAGAAGTAGTGGCTCCGCCGCTGTTCCACCGGCTGCTGATCGCCAATCGCGGTGACGTCGCGGCGCGCGTCGCGCGCGCGTGCGATGTGCTCGGCATCGTGCCGGTGTTCGCGGTCAGCGAGGCAGATCGCGCGGCGCCGTACACGCGTGGCCGCGAGACCGTCCTCCTCGGGCCCGGTCGCGCAGCACTATCGTACCTCGACGTCGAGCGCGTCGTGCAGGCCGCCGTACAGGCGCGCTGCTCCGCGCTTCACCCGGGCTGGGGCTTCCTGTCGGAGAACCCGCTGCTCGCAACACTGAGTGCCCAGCACGGCGTGACGTTCATCGGTCCACCGCCGCAGGTCACCGCGCTGATGGGCAGCAAGACCCGCGCAAAGGCCGCGATGCGTGCCGCTGGCTTGCAGGTGATCCCCGGCAGTCAGGGCGTGCTCGCATCGGTCGCCGATGCACAGCGCGTCGCAGCCGAGATCGGGTTCCCGGTCCTGTTCAAGGCCGAGAACGGTGGCGGGGGTCGCGGGATGCGAATCGCGCGCACCGCCGGTGAGGTCGAAGCAGCGTACACCGAGGCGCAGGCAGAAGCGCGCGCAGCGTTCGGTGGCGACCGCGTATTCCTCGAGCGCCTGATCGAAGACGGTCGCCACGTCGAGATCCAGATCTTCGGTGACAAGTACGGCCGCGCCGTTCATCTCGGTGAGCGCGACTGCACCGTGCAGCGCAATCACCAGAAGTTGATCGAGGAGAGTCCTTCGCCTGCGATCGATAGCGACCTCCGGGCGGCAACGTGCGCCGCAGCGGCACGGGCCGTCGCATCGATCGGCTACGTCGGCGCCGGAACGATGGAGCTGTTGCTCGATCGAGCCCCCACGGGCGACGTCTTGCGGTTCATGGAGCTCAACTGCCGACTCCAGGTCGAGCACACCGTCAGCGAGGAGCGCACCGGCAAGGATCTCGTGATCGCTCAGATCCAGGTCGCGGCCGGGCGCCCGCTGCCGTGGACCCAGAATGAGATCACGATGAGCGGTCACGTGATCGAGTGCCGGATCAATGCCGAGGATCCCTCGAACAACTTTGCACCCGCGCCGGGAACCATCACGGCGTGGGAACCGCCGACCGGTGATGGCATCCGCGTCGACACACACGTCGAGGCGGGCTACGTCGTCCCACCGTTCTACGACTCGTTGCTCGCCAAGCTGATCGTGCGCGGCACGGATCGCGCGGATGCGATCGAGCGGATGATCGCGGCACTGTCGGCGTTTGCGGTCGCGGGCGTTCCGACGACGATTCCGATGCACCTCGCCATCCTGCGCAGCACCGCATTTCGCACCGGAGCCTACGACACGCGATCGATCCCCGGCTGGCCAGGCTAGGGAGACCACGGCCTGTTGGTGTAGCGTCGCCTCCATGGCGTTCGTCCCGCTGGTCCCGATCGGCGATCCGATCAACAAGCTCGTAGACGAGCGCACGATCGCCGAGCAGCGCGCGAAGCTCGCAACGCTCGAGGACCGCCTGCGCGACCGCCGTCGCGAGGTCGAGGGCGGCTGGGGGCCGTCGTACGTCGAGCGAGTCCACAAGAAGGGCAAGCTGACCGCACGCGAGCGACTCGCGCGTCTTCAGGATCCGGGCACGCGTACGTTCGAGGTCGGCACGTTCGTCAACTACGGCGAAGTCTTCCCGGGCGATCAGAAGTCGCCGGCGGCCGGTGTGGTGACCGCGTTCGCGCGGGTCGAAGGTCGCTGGGTGATGGTGATCGCGAACGACAACACCGTCGCCTCGGGCGCGTGGTGGCCGCGGACGCCGGAGAAGATCCAGCGCGCGCAGATGATGGCGCTGCGGCTGCGGATCCCGACGGTGTACCTCGTCGACTGCAGCGGTCTGTTCCTTCCCGAGCAGAGCAAGGCCTTCCCCGGCGGGCGCGGAGCCGGACACATCTTCAAGATGAACAGCCTCCTGTCCGCCCACGGCGTGCCGCAGATCGCTGGCGTGTTCGGCGACTGCATCGCGGGCGGCGGTTACATGCCGATGATCTCCGACCGCGTTTACATGACAGAGCAGGCGTACATGGTGATCGCTGGCGCCGCGCTGATCAAAGGCGCGAAGAGCCAGAAGATCACGTCGCTCGACATCGGTGGTCCCGAGGTTCACGTCCATCAATCGGGCTGCGCGGATGTCCGCGTTCCGGACGACGACACGCTGCTCACGTGCATCCGCCGCGACGTCGCGCGCCTGCCCTCGAGCGGTGCGGACTTCTATCGCGGCGACCTCGCGTCCATGGATCCGCGGTTCGATGCGGCCGAGCTCGGTGGCCTGCTGCCCGCCGATCACCGCGAGTCCTACGACGCGAACCAGGTGCTCGCGCGGCTCGTCGATCAGTCGCTATTCTGGGAGGTGATGCCCGAGGTCGGCGAGGAGATGATCTGCGGCGTCGGTCGGATCGGCGGCTTGTATGCCGGCTTCGTGATCAATCGCCAGGGTCTCGTCGGCGATCCCGAGCATCCGGGTCGGCAGCGTCCGGCCGGCATCCTCTATCGCGGCGGCATCGCGAAGATCAGCGCGTTCTCGCGCGCCTGCAACGACGACGGCATCCCGCTGATCTGGTTGCAGGACATCTCCGGGTTCGACATCGGTCTCGAGGCCGAAGCGCATGGCCTGCTCGCCTACGGCAGCTCGCTGATCTACACGAACTCGACGAACACGACGCCGATGTTCACGGTCCTGCTGCGCAAGGCATCGGGCGCGGGCTACTACGCCATGAGCGGACTGCCCTACGATCCCGTTGTACAGCTGTCGACGAGCCTCGCGCGACTCTCCGTGATGGAGGGCCGCACGCTCGCGATCGCCGCGTTCAACACCAAGCTCGACGACAACTTCCAGATCCTCACGACCGACCCCGCCGAGCGCGCGAAGATCGAAGCGGGCATGCGGGAGACCGAGGCGCGGATCGAGAGCGACATGGATCCGTTCGTGTCGGCGCGGCAGCTCGACACCGACGAGATCGTCGAGCTCGGTGAGCTGCGGGACTATCTCGGCGCGCTCGTCGAGATGGCGTACCAGAACACCGGCTACCGTCGGGTCAAGAACCCGCGGATCTGGTCGATGCACGATCTTCGCGAGCTGGTCGGAGGTCGGCGATGACGCGCCTGCACGCACCGGCGCTCGAGGCGCTCGCGCGCAAGGACGGCGAGCGCTGGATCGTGACGAGCCCTGCGCCTGGCTGGTTCTTCCCGTCACCGTTGGGAACGGTCGTCACCCGCGGTCACGAGGTCGGAGCGCTCGAGATCCTCGGCCGCCGGATGCAGATCATCGCGCCTGACGTAGCGGGCGTGATCGGCAACAGCCCCGAGCTCGGCGCGGCTCGCATGGTCGCGTACGGTGATTCACTGGTCGTGCTCGAGAGCGCCGCATCGATCGCTGGAATGGCGAGCACCACCACGAGCTCCCCCGATCAGGCCACGTCGGCGACCGGGCTGGTGTTCCGCGCGCCTACCAGCGGCCGGTTCTATGGCCGGCCGTCGCCCGACAAGGCCCCGTTCGTGTCCGTCGGCGACGAGCTCGCACGCGGCGCGACGATCTGCCTGCTCGAGGTGATGAAGACATTCAACCGCGTGACCTACGGCGGCAGCGGCCTGCCCGAACGCGCAAAGGTCCGCGAGATTCTCGTCGCAGAGGGTGCCGACGTCACCGCCGGCGAACCGCTGCTCACGCTCGAGTGATCAGAACAGCGACCAGCCGACGCCGACGCCGAAGCCGTCGAACTCGCGCTTGTTGACCTG
>JAYUYE010000616.1:0-3930 GCA_043752985.1 Myxococcales bacterium | reverse complement strand
CTGCTTTCTTGGCCATCCGCTCGAGGATACCGGGCCACCGATCGTCGGCGATCAACTTGATGTCGGGGTGACCGTGACAGTCATTGCACTTCGCGAGGAACAGCTCGCGACCGGCGCTGAGTGATTCGGTCGTCGTGCCTGGCCACCGCGCTGCCGCCGACTCCACGGCGGTCGGTGCGAGCGGACCCGGAGCAGCGGCGGTCTTCGGATATCCGCAGGCTACCAGCGCGAGCGGGAGGAGCAGGACCGCGGTTCGCATCATGGTCATGGCGCGAAGGTACCCCGTTCGAAGCAAGCTGGCTCGGTCGTCCACTGACCCTCTCGCCGACGGACATCGCGCGTCGCAGGGCTCGCTACAACCACTCCCACCGAGCGACGCGCGCCTTCAGATCGACCCACGCTTCGGCCGCATGCTCGGGGTCCGCTACACAGCGTTGCGCGAGGTCGGCCACCTCCTTGCGCACGCGCTCGGGTGCGAGCTCGGCGAGACTTCGCGCGACGAACTGCAGTGTCTCGAAGTCTCCGTGGGCACAGGCCCAGTCTCCGCCGATGCACAGCTGGCCCACCGAGGGCTTGTTCGCTGTTGCGACCGTTGTCTCCGGTGGTTCCCGCATGCCCGATGGAAGTGCAACGCGAGGGCCGGTCGCGGGTGCCTTTCCACCGCGGAGGAATTACCGTCAGGTGAAGCCTGATGCGTGTCACGGGCGGCCACGGTCGCGCGCGAGGCAAGCAACCTCCCGAACCGCTGGGCCGTGTGTGTGATCAGACTGTCCAGGGCGCACGTCAGGCGCGCTCTGTGGGCAGTGAGAACTGCGTCCGGGCAACGGCACGGTCCGCGGTGAGCTCGTGTTCTCACGCGGGGTTCGGGCCGCCGCCGGCACGAGCGATGCACCTCGACGACTCATGGCCCACATCGCGTTTGTTCTCGGCGACGACTTCGAAGACAGCGAGTTTCGTAAGCCCTACGATGGCCTTCGCGCCAAGGGCCACACGATCGACATCATCGGTGGCACGGCTGGCGCTGTCGTGAAAGGGAAGAAGGGCCGCGAGGAGGTGCGGATCGAAAAGGCAGCCGCCGACGTCGATCCCGCTTCCTACGATGCGCTCGTGATCCCAGGCGGCTACTCGCCGGATCATCTGCGACTCGAGCAGGCTGTCGTCGACCTGACCCAGACCATGCTGCGCGCAGGCAAGATCATCGCGGCGGTTTGCCACGGACCGCAGCTCTTGATCGAGGCCGAAGGCGTCAAAGGCCGGGTCGTGACCTCGTGGCCATCGGTGCGCAAGGATCTCGAGAACGCCGGGGCGACCTGGGTCGACGAGGAAGTGCATATCGACGGCACGCTGATCACCTCGCGCAAGCCCGACGATCTGCCCGCATTCACCGAAGCGATCGCCAAGGCGCTGAGTCGCTAGGCCCCGTCATGCGCGTGGGATAGGTTGCGCGCGACCGATGAGCGGATTCTTCGTCGCAACGTATCTCCATCCCACCTCGCCACGGGACAACGCCGAGACCGCTGCACGGATCGCTTGCCTGCTGCGGCGACCGGTGCTCGGAGCGCTCACGCGCATGTACCTGCAGGTCGGCGACCGAGACCTCGGTCACAAGCCCGTGACCGACAGCGAGCTCATCGCGGATCTGACCGCCCCGGGCCCACACGCGATCGCTCTCGATAATGGACGCGGCACGCTCGAAGCCATTGCATCGATTCAACTCGCACTGCCCTACTCCTCGGGGACAGACACCTCGATCCCACTGGTCTCGTTCATCGTGGTTCCCTACGTCGAAGCCGCGAGAACCGCGTTGGTCGACACGGCCGTCGCGCTCGCGGAAGCACTCCGTTCCGCGTGGGGAATGATGTCGGTCGAGCCAACGCTCGCGATCGCGCACAAGGCCGCGCTTCACATGGGGCCGCAGAAGGATGAACGCGCACACTACCCGCAGATGACCGACGATCGAGCTCGCTATCGGCGAGCGCCTTTCGTCTACGACAGCAAGATCGATCGCGCGATCGGCGGCCCCGAGTGGGGCACCCTGCTCGGATCGAAGCACCTCGAGAGGCTATCGCTCGACGCGGTGCGCTCGACCGGTGCGTTCGCCGAAATTCGCGAGCTGGTCTCCGGCGGAGCGTTCCTCGCGTTGACCACGAATCCAGGCGACGCACTGTCCGACAGGATCGTCGAGCTCGTCGCCGCCGGCCGCCGCGCGCTCGAGCCGATCGTCCTCGACGTGTCGGCCATCAAGCCGGGTTGAGTCCGTTACCACCGAAACCGCTCGAGATCGATGTCCGCCTCGTCGATCCAGACGGCATCTGATAGCCTCGACGGGTTGCGCCGATCGTTCCTGTGACATGCGCCTGACGATTCTCGAGCTCGCGACACGCTGGAACGCATCGATGCGCGTACTCGCCGAGGTGGATACAGCGCTCACCGCGAAGTGCGACACCGACCTCGTGCTGCTGCCAGAGGCGGCCCTGCACGGCTATGTGTCCCCGACGGGCGACTCCGATCTCACACCGTTCGCCGAGCCGCTCGATGGCCCGACCGCACGTGCATGTGCCGCGCTCGCGGTGAAGCACGGCGTGCATCTCGTCGCCCCACTGGTCCTGCGCGAGCGGGATGCGCTGTTCAACGCAATGGTCTGCTTCGATCCGCGCGGCGACGTCGCTTTCGTCTATCGCAAGCGCCATCCGTGGATGCCCGAGACCTGGGCGACCGCGGGTGAGGAGAGTCCACCCGTGATCGAGATCGCCGGCGCGATCGTCACGATCGCGATCTGCTACGACGTGCACTTTCTCCCGGACGATGCGGCGCGCGAGCTCGAGGCTGCTGACGTTCTGCTGTTTCCGAGTGCGTGGGTCGAGGAGCCTGACTACCGCGTGTCGCGACTGGCGCGGCTGGCACAGCGCTACGATCTGACGATCGCGAACGCAAACTGGGCGCCGGGCGACGTCCGCCTTCCCGGGCAAGGCGGCTCGTGTGTGGTCGGTGGCGGCCGGGTGATTGCGCGCGCGAAGCACGGCCGGATCGACTACGTCTGGCGCTAGCGTGTAACCAGACAGCCGCCGAAAGCACCCAACCAAAATGACCTCCGACGATGCCCTCGCGCGGTTCCGGCGCTTCTACGACGAGTTCTCTCCCGCCTGGATCGAGCGACTGGAAGAGCTCTACGCGCCCGGCTTCGTATTCAAGGATCCATTCCACGAGGTGACGGGAGACTTCGCGACGCTGCGCACGTACTTCACGCGTGTGCTGACCGCGCTCGCCGAGTCGCGGTTCATCGTCGAGGACGCCGCGACCGGAGCCGAAGGGTCGTACGTCCGCTGGCGCTGGGAGTGGCGGCGCAAGAAGTCCGATCCGCTGCACGTGGCCCCGGGCGTGACGCACCTGCGGTTCGCGGCAGACGGCCGGATCACGCACCACCTCGACCTGTTCGACGCCGCCGAAGGGTTCTACGAGACGCTTCCGATCGTCGGCACGATGCTGCGCGCGATCAAGCGACGTCTGTAACCGAGACGCGTGCGCGCCGGAAATCGGGCGCGAGCTCGATCGCCAGGCGTTCGGGCTCCCAGACCACCCGGGTCACGCCGGTCGGTTCGCGATGGACCTCCGGCGTGCTGGTCGGTGCGGCGGCGAGCGCGAACTGCGTCACGAGCTCACCCGACGCGAGCGTCATGCCGATCGGCTGCGCATCGACCGCGATCACCGCGAGACCGCCGCGCACCTCGAGCTCGAGGACCCGGCCCGAGATCGGGACGCCCGCGGCCGAGTCTGGCTTCGTGCTCGGCTCGACCGTGACGATCGGCTCGAACGGCAGGTCAGATGCGGGGGCGCCGAGCTCGAGGCTGCGTAGAAATGTATCGAGGTCGCGACCGATGGGTAGTGCGCGCGCGCCGATGCCCTCGTCACGCAGGGACGTTGCGTGCGCGG